>JADZBY010000113.1 GCA_020851855.1 Anaerolineae bacterium | reverse complement strand
GGCGCTGGTCGGCCTGGGCGCATCGCTCGGCCTGGAGCGCGCCTATACGGGCTGGGGCCGGGCGCGGCGCTGGATGCTGAACACCGTCGTGGTCGGCGGGGCGGCGCTGCTGGCCGGATTGACGCTGCGGGTGACGATGGACAGCGTCTTTGATCGCTGGGCAGCGCTGCCCGCCGTTCACGACGTGTACAACGGGCGGCTGGGCCGGCTGGCGAGCTACCTGGACCGCCATCCGGACGGCCAGACAACGTCCATTTGCACCTTCCGCCTCGATCCACAGCCCATCGGGGAGCATGGCTTGTCCAGCGCCTCGTTTTCGGACCGCTACCTGCTCGAATGGATGCTGCATCGCCCGGCAGACGGGCTGCGTTATAGCAACTGCGTGTCGGGCATGGTGCTGACGCGGGGCGGCGAGCCTCAGCGTTTTGCTTTTGCGGATACTGCTGGGCCGCGGGCGCTCGCGGAACCGTTCGGGCGCTGGCTGGCAGGTGCACAACCCGTTGCCGTGCCGGGGCTTTCCACCGGACTGGCGCTGAGCGTCGATGCACAGCAGGCGGTGGCCGACACCTTCGGGCAAACCATCCAGAGCGAGATCGCCTACGCGCCGGAGACGGTCGGGCCGTCCGATTTCGCCGTGCTTCCCATCCGGATGGGCGGTTATCTGACCTTCGAGGGCTACGAGTTTGAACCGCCCGGCCCCTTCCGGCCCGGCGACACGTTCACGGTGGTCACGTACTGGCGCGCCGATGGGGAACAGGTGCGCGGCCTGAGCCTGTTCGTGCACGTCATGCGCAACCCGTACACCGCGCCGGTCCTGCAAAACGACATCTTCAGCATCGATGAGTCGCTGCTGGAAAACCGGGACGTGTTCATCCAGCTTGTGCCGATCAGCATCCCCGCCGACTTCCCGCCAGGCGACTATCTCGTGTCGCTGGGTGGGTACAGCACCGTCAGCGGCGCGCGCCTGCCCATCTTTGACGAGGACCAGGAACGCGGCAACCGCCTGTTCCTGCGCCCGATCCATGTAGAGTAACGCAGTGAGGCGCGGACAATGCAGGCGTTGTCCCTACGAAGCCGCCGTAGGGACGAGGCCGGCCTCGTCCGTCTCTGGTCTTCATCCGGGGTGGTGCGGACAACGCCTGCGTTGTCCCTACGAAGCCGCCGTAGGGACGAGGCCTGCCTCGTCCGTCTCTGGTCTTCATCCGGGGTGGGGCGGACAACGCAGGCGTTGTCCCTACGAAGCCGCCGTAGGGACGAGGCCTGCCTCGTCCGTCTTGTCGCGTACGCAGGGATTATCGCCCGTCCAGCCCCAATTCGGCGGCGTGGTCCTGCATGGCCTTCAGCACGAGCGGCACGTGCACTTCCCACAAGTCCACGCCCAGCGCCACCGCGCCGCTCTCAATTTCTTCGCGCTTCACCCCGGCGGCAAAGCGTTTTTCGCCCCAGCGTTTCGTGATCGACTTCACTTCCACATCGCGCACATCGCGCGTCGGGCGCACCAGCGCGGCAGCAGTGATCAGGCCGGTCAGCTCGTCCACGGCAAACAGGGCTTTGTCACGGCGCGTGGTGCGGTCCGATTCGCCGAGTGGGCCGTGGCTCAGGATGGTGCGGATGTCTTCCTCACTCACGCCGCGCTGGCGCAGAATCGGCGCGCCGTCCATCGGATGCTGGTCCAGCGTGGGGTGAATCTCCCAGTCAAAGTCATGAAGCAGCCCGACGAGTCCCCAGCTATCCGGGTCTTCGCCAAAGTGTTCCGCGTAAGCCCGCATGGCAAATTCCACGGCGAGCATGTGTTTGCGCAGGCTATCCGACTGGACAAATTCGCAGACGATGTCCCAGGCTTCCGCACGATTCATGGTATGGCCTCTCACAGACAGTGGGATTACGGCGTCAAGCATACCAAAAAGGGGCGGCAAGTGGGCGGGCGCGGCTTTGTGGATTACAACAAAAAGGGAGCACGTCGCGCGTGCTCCCTGGTATGCCTGTTCGCCTGTGAATGAGCCGCGAGGCAAAAGGCTAGTCGTCGCCGCCGCGCCCGCGACCACGCCCGCCGCCGTCATCATCGCCGCCACGGTCATCGCCGCCGCGACCACGCCCGCCATGATCGTCGTTCAGGTCGTGATTCGGGCCATCGTCCGAGCCGCCGCGACCGGGTTGAGGCGTGGCGGTGGTCACGGCGCGCGGCGCACGCACCGAAGGCTCCACCTCACGCGCCACGTAGACGCCATTCACCAGCGTGGCGTGGACCTTCACCATGACGCCAACCTGCACACCGGCCTTGATCTCCGCCGCTGCGACGTTGACGGTCCGCGCGCCGACGATCATCGTCGTGCCCGACCACTGCTGCAAGAGGCCCCGGAACTCGATCTCGCCGGTCGCGCCCTGGGCGTGAGCGGGCTGTGCGCCAAAGGCAAAGAAGAGGGCCATCGCCGCAATGGCTGCCACGACCAGACGCACCGTCCAACGTTTCATGCTCGCGTTCATCCTGTCCTCTACGCTTTCTGAGCGTTCTGCTCACTTTGCGGTGAGATGATTACGCCCATAACGAGCAGGATGTGCTGGAAAGGTTTCGCGGCGCAGAGTCTTCCTTATCTGGCTCTCATCTGGCGGCGGCTCAGACCGTGCCCGACGGCATCTGCATGGACTGGGAGCGGGTCTTGGGCTGCGACGCGCGCTCCCGTGCGCTGAGTTCCGCCCGCCGAAAGAAAACGGCCATCCAGGCCAGCGCCTTGACGCGATGGAGCCTCGGTCTACGCTCGCGCTGGGCGTTCGCCGCTTCCGCGAGTCGCCATTTTGCCACATCCCGCCTGATGTCCTCGATGCGCGCTTCCACCAGCATCCTGGGGTAGTCGCGCTGTGCACTATTCATCTTGGTCTCCTGATTCCCACGGCGTTCACCAGGCCTCAAACACCACCGGCTCGCCGCCCAGCGCCCCGACGAGGGTGCACTCGGCGCTGGGGTCGATGCGCGCCCGCTGCCCGGCCTGAAGCACGATGTCTTCACCGTCGTGAGTGATCCAGGCCGTGCCCTGAAGGACCTTGAAACGGGTGGGCCGCTCGATCATCATGCGGTGTAGCGCGCCATTTTCGAGCCATACCCGCTTGACCTGCCCCGTCGCCTGTAGCTCCAGCGTCATTCGGCCAACCGTGTTCGTGCCAGACGATACCATGATGCTTCCTCTCCTCACTCATCCTGATTGCAGGATACGGCGTCGGGAGTCAGGTTGTCACCTGACCTTGGTCGGGAAAAAGGTCAGATTCATCATAAAAACCTGAGTTTCGGATAGCTAAGTGGCCAAAGCAAGAGCACGAATGTCCTGCCGGGACCAGTTGATAGCGAGTTTCTTGGGTTGCCACATGTAGGCAATCAAGCCGGCACGACATTGACGACAAAGGCGACGGGACTACGATGGCGTGAGTGCTCGATTTGAGACTGGTTCTTAAGTTAGTCGTTGACGGTCTCGATGAGGAAGCGTTTACGCAGCAGGAGCTTGTCATTGAGCAGCATCAGGCGGTTCTTCATGTTAGCTTTGATGCCAGTGATGAGGTGGAGACCGTGCTCCCACAGCGCGTGAAAGAGCGGTTGAGAGAGATAGCCCTTGTCGCCAAACGGCTTTCCAAACAAGGCGGTCGCCAGTTTGGGGACGGGTGTGCGGTCATCCACATTGCTCAGCGTGAGCGTGAAGGCCAGGACGTCGCCGCATTCGCTGATGACCAGGTGGCGTTTGAAGCCATAGAACCAGCCCAGGGAACACCGCCCCCGCGCCGCCAGACCGGCAAAGACCTTGTGGCGCTTGATCCGGCGGTTGGTGCAACGCGCAGCGCGGTGGAGTCCACATAGGAAACCCCCGTACACCGCCCGCAGCGCGCTTGCGCATACGCCCATAACAGCAGCGCCACCCGCTGCATGAGGGTCACAAAGCGGCTGTAGCTGACCAACTGCGGAAACTCGCTCCGCAATTGCCCGTGCACATGCTGGGTGTAGCAGGTCTTGAAATCGCGATAGCCGCTCTGATGGAAATGGATGACAACGGTCATGCTCTCGCTCTCACGCCGTCCCGGTGCGCGCCGCCGTTGTCCGCTCTCACCTGGTAAGCATTTGGGTTGTTGGGCCTGCCACGCCTGGCAAAAGTCATCGACATCGCAGAACCGCTCGACTAAACTCATGCTGGGATACCTTTCGTGTTAGGGGTAACACGAAGCCTAACCGCTTCTTGGAAGGTATCCCACCTATCCGAAACTCAGGTTAGATAGAAAAGTGAATCCTTAAACGACTTGACATAGAACATGATTTCTTGTATCCTATGTGCAACTGTTTGGTTGCATATAGGAGGAAAGCAGCATGGATGAATTGACCGTTGAACGCAATGTCTGGATCAAAGCGACCCGTGACCGGGTGTGGCAAGCTATTACCACTGCCGAACAGATTCAACAGTGGTGGGGTGGAGAAGATCATTGGGAGATCAGCGCATTACAGGTTGGTGGGGTCATCAAATTTGGCGATCCAACCGATTTGATGATCGCAACCATCGCCGTATGTGACCCACCCCGACAATTTAGCATTGAGTGGCCGCCGCAGGCGCAGTATCACACGACTGCGATGACAACCACCTACATACTCGATGAAGAAAACGGCGGAACACGGGTTACGGTACGCGAAACAGGTTTTGAGGCGCTGCCCGATGACATCCGCGAGAAGCGGTTCGACTCAACTAGCGCAGGCTACGAGCAGGTGTTAGCAGATCTGAAGCGATACTTGGAAGGAGAGGAGTAGTTGGGTGAGAGACTCTTTGATTTTTACCGCTTTGGCTGACCCAATCCGCCGCGATCTACTGCTTCATCTGGCGAATGACAGTCCGAAAACTGCAACCCAATTGGCAGCAGATTACCCAATAACACGTCAGGCATTGACCAGCCGATCGAACTTCCAGAAGTATAGGCTGGCGCAATGTCAGTTGTTTCTCTTCCCCCGCCAAGCCTTCGCATGATAGTGAAGCCCATCCAATATCGCGCTGGCTCGTCGGGCAGATGCCTCTGCTATTCCCGGCGCAGGACAAAGTCCGCACTACCGTCTCGGCTCGGCACATTGCGCAACCGAACTTCGGTCCAGTCGGACGGCCAGTGCGGATCGAAGTGCGCCACACCATCCTGCCACGTCAGGCCCAGCAACCCTTCCAGCACCGCCCAGATGAACGTCGGCGCAACCCAGGGCGACAGGTGCATCCCACCATTGACGCCCGTATCGCCGTCGAAAAACTCCGGAAACTCGCCGTGAACGACGTTCGCGGCGGGGTTGCTGGCCTGCACGACCGGTTGCGCGACCATGTCCAGGGCCGCCAGGGCGCGGTCGGGATCGTCCTGGGCGACGGCAGCGGCATACCACAATGTCAGATTCGGCCAACTTCCCCCGACCAGGCCGAATCCACGACTGGGATGATAGATGGGCGACGTGTTCGGCACGGTCCGCATCCCACGCGGTGTCCAGAAATCCGGCTCGGATAGCCGCGCCAGCACCTTTTTGCGCTGCGTCGCATCTGCGATTCCTGTCAGCAGCGGGAACAGGTTGTCTCCGGTGATACTGGCATCGAGCCTGCCCTCGAAACGGTTGAGCGCGTAGTTTTCGCCCGTCCACAGCTCTCGGTTGATGGCCTGTGCGATGTGCTGTGCCCCATCTGCATAGCGCGCCTCGCCTGTGAGCTGTGCTGCCTGCCGAAGCGCCTGGGCCGTCAGGGCATTGATCTCCGTCACCTCACCTGCCAGCACCGTATCTGGAATGATATTGCGCCAACTGGTAATCCCGAACCGGTCATCCCCTACAGGGATAGAGCATAGCAGGCCGTTGTCATGGATTTCGCGCAGCAGATAATCGCCCGCCGCACGAGTCGATGGCAGAAAGGCATCCAGAAAAGCGCGATCCTGATACTGCTGCCAGTGATGCCATACCCCCCAGATGTAATATGGCGTGTTGTCCGCGATGTTCAGCCCGTAATCGACACGCTCGTCGGTTTCCATGTCGATATATTCAAGGATTTGCCCGTTTGGCTTCTGCCGGTCGCGGAAAACCTTGAGCGCTTCCGGTGCGAACCAGGGCGCGATGTAATCCGTGCCCATGCTCATCCAGCCTGTGTCGCGTCCCACGACGATAGTGTACATGTGTGGCGCGTTGCTCATGCCCCAGCCAAGCGTGTACCAGCGCATACAGCGCGCCAGATTGTCCTTCGCATACTGAAACGCCGCGTTCAGTGCGGCGTCGGGCGTTTCCAGGACGCAGGTGTTGCGCAGCGCCGTAGGACGCGGCTGAGGGATCATGTGTGGTATCC
>JADZBY010000112.1 GCA_020851855.1 Anaerolineae bacterium | reverse complement strand
GGGCGGCTGATCAGGACCAGCCCAAGCAGCAGCACCGACAGCAGCAAGGCCAGCGCCGGGCCGCGATAACCTTTCAACATAGACATGCCTTTCGTGGCCGGGTCATGAGCACGCACGGGACGCATGTGACCCGCTGAACGCAAAAAGGTGTTTTGCGAGAACGCAAAACACCCCCTTCAGCAATGAGGCAGAGCGGAACCGGCGACGGCCCACGCACTTCCGGACGGAACAAGCGAGCGCAGTGCAGGGGACTCGTTCGCCTTCAAAAAGCGCGCCGATCAGCGCTGGATCAGCACCTGGATGACCGCGTTGAGCAGGAAAGCCGCGCCCAGCACAATGGTGATCTGGTGCAGCGTCTTTTCCAGGCCGCGCCGGGTCTTGGTGATGCCGAGGCCCGCTTCGTTGCTGCCGAACAGGCTGCCCAGGCCCACGCCCTTTGCCTGCAAGATGATGACGATGACCAGCGCCACCGAGATCACGATCTGGATGATCTGGAGCACCGTGACAAGCGATGAATTCATAGTCGTTTTCGTTCCCCAAGAACGCTTCAAGCCGGGCCATTATAGCGCACGCGCTGAAGGAAACAAGGGCGAGCGACGCGGACAGGGCCGGCGTATCAAAACGTCCTCACCCCCGACCCCTCTCCATGGCCGTCACCCCCAGAGGGGACCCCCGCCGGCATGGAGAGGGGAGATCGCCTGCCTGTCGGCGCGTGCTTTCCCCTCTCTACGCGGTACTCCGCGTGGAGAGGGGCAGGGGGTGAGGTGTCTTCCTGGCGTTCTCACTTCAGCCGCGTGGTGGCCAGGTCTTCCAGCAGCGCCGCCGCCGTCTTGATGCCCCGGTAGAAGCACTGCACGTGAAAATGCTCGTTCGGGCCGTGCAGGCCATCGTCCGGCAGGCCGTAGCCGACCAGCAGCACCGGGATATCGAACGCGCGCGACAGAGTCGCCACGACCGGGATCGAGCCGCCCTCGCGGGTGAAAACCGGCTTGCGCCCGAACCCACGCTCGTAGGCGCGCACCGCGGCCTGCATGGCGGGCGAATCGATGGGGACCATCGCGCCGTGGCCGTGGCTCAGGGCGCGCACCTCGCTGGTCACGGTGGGCGGCGTGATCTTCGCCACGTAGGCCCGGATCAGATTCTCGATCTCGTGCGGGTCCTGATCGGGCACGAGGCGGCAGCTGATCTTGGCCATGCCCTTCGCCGGGAGCACCGTCTTCGAGCCGTGCCCGGTGAAGCCGCCCACGATGCCGTTCACTTCGAGCGTGGGCCGCGCGCCGATGCGCTCGCGCAGCGTGTATTCCGGCTCGCCCCACGGGGCCGGCGCGCCGGTCTGCGCCTTCCAATCGGCCTCATCGAACGGAACCTGCGCCATAGCCTGGCGCTCGGCGGCGTCCAGCGGGCGCACCGTGTCGTAGAAGCCTTCGACGGCGACGCTGCCATCCGGATGGTGCAGCGCGGCGACGATCTCGCACAGCGCCTGCAGCGGATTGTGCACGCTGCCGCCATACTGGCCCGAATGCAGGTCATGGTCCGGCCCACGCACTTCCAGCTCAAGATAGACCAGCCCACGCAGGCCGTAAATGACCGCCGGTTGGTCCAGGCTGAGGATGGCGGTGTCGGACACGATGGCCACGTCGCAGCGCAACAGGTCCAGGTGGCTGAGGATGAACGGGTCGAGGTTCGCGCCGCCGATCTCTTCTTCGCCTTCGATCAGGAACTTGACATTCACCGGCAGCTTGCCGCCGTGCGCCTGCATGAGCGCCGCCACGGCCTTGATGTTGGCGAAAACCTGCCCCTTATCGTCGCTGGAGCCGCGCGCCAGGATGTAATCGCCGGAGACTTCGGCGCTGAACGGGTCGCTGCGCCACTCGCTGACCGGGTCGACGGGCTGCACGTCATAGTGCCCGTAAATGAGGACCGTCGGCGCGCCGGGCGCACCGTTCCACGCGCCGTACACAATCGGGTGGCCCGGCGTGGGGAAGACCTGCACGTCGGTCATCCCGGCGGCGCGCAGTTTGTCGGCGGCCCATTCGGCGGCGCGCTGGATGTCGCCCTGGTGCTCCGGCAGCGTGCTGATGCTGGGGATGCGCAGAAATTCCTGCAATTCGGCCAGGAATAGCCCGGCCTGCTGGTCGATCACGCTGAAAACGTCGGACATGGACTCCTCACTATAGTTTGCATCAAGAGAGGCGCGAGGATTATCCCTCACCGCGCCGGGATAGGCGAACGGCGTCACTCCTCGTCGCCCTGCTCCGCCGCTTCCGCCGGGTGGGGCACTTCTCCGAACTCCCCGATGCGGTGAATCTTCAGCAGGTTGGCGTGGCCGCCCGTGCCAAAGGGCACGCCCGCCACGAGCACCACCGTGTCGCCATACGCGAACAGCTTGCGCTCGTACCCGGCCTGCACGACCTTTTGAACCATGTCGTCAATGGTGGTGAAGGCCTGGGCCATGATCGGCTGCACGCCCCATACCAGCGCCATACGCCGCCACGTCTTCACGTTGGGCGTCACGCACAGGATCGGCGTCTGCGGGCGCGTGCGGGCGATCAGGCGCGCCGTCGTGCCGGTGAACGTGGTGGTGACGATCCACTTGGCCTGGATGGTGTCCGCGATCTCGCTGGCGGAATGGCTGACGGCCAGCGAGAAGCCCGCGCGCGACGCCCACTGCTTCTCGTCGCCCCGGTAGCCGAGCATCAGGCGTTGTGCGGCGTCCAGCGGCGCGGCCTGCTCGAAATTCTGCTCGGCAATCACGGCGATGCGGGCCATCGTCTGCACGGCGAGCACGGGGTAATTGCCCGCCGCCGTCTCCCCGGAGAGCATCACGGCATCTGAGCCGTCAAAAATGGCGTTGGCCACATCGCTGGCTTCAGCGCGCGTTGGGCGTGGGCTGGTGATCATAGATTGCAACATCTGCGTGGCGGTGATGACCGGCTTGCCCGCCTCGTTGCAGGCCCGGATGATCTGCTTCTGGTGGATGGGAATCGCCTCGGCGGGCGTCTCTACGCCCAGGTCGCCGCGCGCCACCATGACGCCGTCGCTCGCGGCCAGGATTTCCGCGAAGTTCTGGAGCGCTTCCCGCTTCTCGATCTTGGCGATGATGGCCACGTCGCCATCGCCCAGGTGGCGGCATAACCAGCGCAGCTCCTGGATGTCGTTCGCCGTACGCACGAAGGACATGGCGATGTAGTCGACGCCCATCTGGAGCGCAAATTCCGCGTCGAGCTTGTCTTTTTCGGTCAGCGACGAGAGCGTCAGGTGCGCTTCCGGCGCAGATACGCCCTTGCGCGAATGGAGCGGCCCGCCGACTACCACCTCGGCCACCACCTGATCGCCGGCGCGCGAGGCCACCTTGAACTCAAGCTGGCCGTCGTCCACCAGCAGCCGGTGGCCGGCGCGCACGTCCCGCAGAAATTCCGGGTGCGGCAGCGGAAAAATCAGGTTCGCGCCGTCGGCCTGGTCCGCCGTCAGCGTGATGCGGTCGCCGGGTTTGAGCATGACCGGCTCGTTCTTGATCTTGCCCAGCCGGATTTTCGGCCCTTGCAGGTCGGCCATGATGGCGATGGCGGCGTTTTCTTCCTGCGCAAGGTGGCGGATGGCCAGGATGTTCTTCGCGTGCGTCTCCTGGTCGCCGTGGCTGAAGTTGATGCGCGCCACGTCCATCCCGGCGCAGATCATCTCGCGCAGCGTGTTTTCCTCGGACGACGCCGGTCCGATGGTGCACACGATCTTGGTCCGCTTCTTGTCCGTTGGCCGTACCACAGTCGCCCTCTCCTGGTCGCTCACCGCCGTCCAAAATCCGAATCCATAGCGGTGAGCCGGGACTCGCCCGGCTCACACACGCCTGTCTATTCCATTGTAGCGCGAGGTTGGACCTAGCGTGTCTGCAAACCCTCACCCCCTGACCCCCTCTCCATGAGGGAGAGGGGCCGGGGGTGAGGGTTTGCAGGCGTACCCTAACGTTGCAGGTTGGTGAAGGCTTTCCAGCCCGCGTACTCCGCCGCCGTATCCAGCTCTTCTTCGATGCGCAGCAGCTGGTTGTACTTGGCGATGCGGTCCGAGCGGGCGGGCGCGCCGGTCTTGATCTGCCCGGCGTTGAGCGCCACGACGAGGTCGGAGATGGTGTTGTCTTCCGTCTCGCCGCTGCGGTGGCTGACCACGACGGTCCAGCCCGCGCGCATACTCATCTGGCAGGCGGCCATCGTCTCGGTGAGCGAGCCGATCTGGTTCAGCTTGCACAGCAGGCTGTTGGCGGCCTTTTCCTTGATGGCGCGCGATACGCGGTCTACGTTGGTCACCAGCAGGTCGTCGCCCACGATCTGCACCTTCTTGCCGATGCGCGCGACGAGCAGCGACCAGTTCTCCCAGTCATCCTGCGACAGGCCGTCTTCGAGCGAGATGATCGGGTACTTGTTGGCCCAGTTCTCCCAGAAGTCGACCATCTCCGCCGGTTCGAGCACGCGGCCTTCACGGGCGAGGTGATACTTGCCGTCCTTGTAGATTTCGCTGGTGGCCGGGTCGAGCGCGATCATGATCTGCTCGCCGGCGCGGTAACCTGCCTTCTCGATGGCGCGCAGGATGAACTCGATGGCCTCTTCGTTGCGCTTCAGGTCGCTGGGCGCAAAACCGCCCTCATCGCCCACCGTCGTGGCCTTGCCCGCGTCGTGCAGGACCTTCTTCAGGCTGTGGTAGATTTCCACGCCCCAGCGCAGGCCTTCGGAGTACGACTCCGCGCCGACGGGCATGACCATAAATTCCTGGAAGTCGGTGCTGTTCGTGGCGTGCTTGCCGCCGTTCATGATGTTCATCATGGGCACGGGCAGGGTGTGCGCGAACACACCGCCCAGGTACTTGTACAGCGGCATGCCCAGGCTGGTGGCCGCCGCGCGCGCCACGGCCAGCGACACGCCCAGGATGGCGTTCGCGCCGAGCTTCGACTTGGTGGGCGTGCCGTCCAGTTCGAGCATCATCTCGTCGATGCCCTTCTGATCGAGCGCGTCCATGCCGATGATCTCGTCCGCGATCTCTTCGTTGACGGCCTCGACAGCCTTCAAAACGCCCTTGCCGCCGTAACGGCCCTTGTCGCCGTCGCGCAGCTCCAGCGCCTCGTGCTCGCCGGTGCTCGCGCCGCTGGGCACGATGGCGCGCCCAACCGCGCCGTCCTCAAGCAGGACTTCCACTTCGACGGTTGGGTTTCCGCGCGAATCGAGGACTTCGCGGCCATGCACCCATTCGATAATCAACATAGAAGCGCACTCCTTTTGCTCGGAAAACGAGTCTCGGCTTATCCCCTCGAGGTGAAGGTGTGGCAGGGGCAAGCGTCATTTTCAGCAGCACACAACTTTACCGCGTCCGGGCCGATTCCACACGCGCAGTTTGGAAGAAAGTCGGGCCGGGGGTGCGGTCGGTAGGGCAATCGCCTCAAAATCCGCCGTTAAGGCAGGCAGCAGGAAAATACCTCACCCCCTGCCCCCCCTCTCCACGCGGCGTACCGCGTCGAGAGGGGGCAGCACGCGCCGGCGTGGCATCCGATCTCCCCTCTCCATGCCGTCGGGGTCCCCGACCGGGTTCCCATTGAACGCTTGCGTTCAATGGGTGGTCTGGGGTGACGGACATGGAGAGGGGCCGGGGGTGAGGATGCCTTGATGCGATTGCCCTGGTGCGGGCTGGTTTTCCCCTTACTCCCCCTACCGGCTATAATCCCGGCGCTTTGGACGAGTGATACCAGCCCGACATGAAACGAGGCGGCGTTTAAGCCATGCGTATCCTGATTACCGGCGCGGACGGACGCCTGGGCGCGCGTCTGTGGCAGACTCTTGAGGCGCAGGGCCACGAGATTATCCCCAGCCTCGCCATGCAGCCCGACATCACGCAACTGGACGCGGTGCGCGATTTCGCCCGGCAGGCGCGCCCGGACCTGGTCATGCACCTCGCCGCGTACACCGACGTGGACGGCTGCGCGAAAGACCCCGATCTGGCGCTGCGCGTGAACGGCATCGGCACACAGCACGTCGCGCTGGCCTGTCAGGCGCTCGGCGTCCCGATGTGCTACGTCAGCACCAACGAAGTCTTTGACGGCGAGGCCAAAACGGCGTACATGGAGTACGCGCCGACCCGGCCCATCAACCCGTATGGTTACAGCAAGTGGGTGGGCGAACAGGCGGTGCGTGAATTGCTGCCGCGCCACTACATCGTGCGCACCGCGTGGCTGTTCGCGCCGGGTGGTGCGAATTTCTGCCAGAAAGTGCTGGCCAAAGCGCGCAGCGGCCAGCAGCTCGTTGTGGTGACCGACGAGATCGGCAGCCCAACCTACGCCGACGATCTGGCCGAGGCGCTGGCGGCGCTGGTCGCGACGCAGCGCTTTGGGACGTACCACCTGGTCAACGAGGGCAAGGCGTCGCGCTACGAGTTTGCCCGCCACATCCTCGATTCGTTCGGGCTGCGCCATGTGCGCGTTCAGCCCGCCGTCCTGGCCGACTTCAAACGCGCCTCACGCCCGCCGCGCTTTTCGCCGCTGCGCAACTTCCAGGCCGCGCACGTTGGGATTCGGCTGCGGCCCTGGCAAGAAGCGGTCGAAGCCTTCGCCGCGCGCGAGCTGGCGTGAAGATCGGGCCGCCTGCTCATGGCTGACTCTGCGCCGCCCCTTTCGGCCCTGTTCTCGGTGGTCATCCCCAACTGGAACGGGGCCAAACACCTGCCCGTGTGCCTGGATGCGCTGCGCCGCCAGACGTACCCATACGTCGAGGTCATCATCGCGGACAACGCCTCGGCGGATGGCTCGCAGGCGCTTCTGGCCCGCGACTACCCGGAAGTGACGCTCGTCCAATTGCCGGAAAACCGGGGCTTCACCGGCGCGTGCAATGTGGGCATGATGGCCGCGCGCGGCGAGTTCGTGGCGCTGCTCAACAACGACACCGAGGTCGATCCGGGCTGGGTAACGGCGGTTGTCGATGCCTTCGCGCGCCACCCGGAAGCGGGCATGGTCGCCTCGAAGATGCTGCTCTTCGACCGGCGCGACCATTTTCACACGGCGGGCGACTTTTACACCACGTCGGGCTGGCCGGGCAACCGGGGCGCGTGGCAACAGGACGCCGGCCAGTATGACCGCGAAGAATACGTGTTCAGCGCGTGCGGCGGCTCGGCGGCCTACCGGCGCGCGATGCTCGATCAGGTCGGGCTGCTGGACGACGACTTCTTCTTCTCCATGGAAGATGTCGATCTGGGCTGGCGGGCGCAGTTGGCGGGCTGGAAGTGCCTGTACGCGCCCTCGGCGGTGGTATACCATCATCTCGCGGCGACGGGCGGCATCACCGGCAGCTATTACGACGGGCGGAACGCCATCTATATCCTCATCAAGGACGTGCCCGGCCCGCTCTGGCGGCGTTATGGCGGGCGATTCGTGCGCAGACAGGCGAAAAACGCCCTGGACGCGCTGCATGCGTGGCGGGGCAAAGCGGCGCGCGCCCGTTTGCGCGGCATGGCGGCGGGCATCCGGGCCATTCCGCGCCTTCTCGGCAAACGCCGCGCCGTACAGATGACGCGCCGCGTCTCGATAGACTACCTGGACTCGATCCTGACGCGGGACTGAGAGCCAGGCGGAGATTGTGATAAACTTATCAACTGCATGTCAACGATTCGCTCTACCACACAGGGATAAGGTGTAGTGTGCGCATACTGATCACCGGCGGGGCAGGCTTCCTGGGATCGCATCTGGCAGACCGGATGTTAGCGGAAGGCCACTCGGTTGTGGCCATGGACAACCTGATCACGGGCAGCACGGACAATATCGCCCACCTGGCCGGGCGGCCCGATTTTCGCTTCGTCAAACACGATGTCTCCAATTACATCTTCATCGATGGCCCCATCGACGCCGTGATGCACTTCGCGTCGCCGGCCAGCCCGATTGACTACCTGAAATTCCCGATCCAGACGCTCAAAGTCGGCGCGCTCGGCACACACAATGCGTTGGGCGTCGCCAAGGCAAAGGGCGCGCGCTTTCTGCTGGCGTCCACCTCGGAGATTTACGGCGATCCGCTCGTGCATCCACAGACCGAAGATTACGCGGGCAACGTGAGCACCACCGGGCCACGCGGCGTGTACGACGAGGCCAAACGCTTTGCCGAGGCCATGGTCATGGCCTATCACCGGGCGCACGGCGTGGATACGCGCATCGTGCGCATCTTCAACACCTTTGGCGAGCGGATGCGGCTGGACGATGGGCGCGTCGTGCCTAATTTCGTCGGGCAGGCGCTCCGCAAAGAGCCGCTCACGGTGTACGGCGACGGCGCGCAGACCCGCAGCTTTTGCTACGTGAGCGACCTGGTGGACGGCATTTTCCGGCTGCTCATGCTCACACCAGGCGACGACTCCAGCAACCCGGTGAACATCGGCAACCCGACCGAGATGTCGATCCTGGAATTTGCCCAGGTGGTCAACGAGCTAACCGGCAACCCGGCGGGCATCATCTACCGCCGCCAGGACCGTATCGCCGGCGACCCGCAGACGCGCCAGCCGGACATCACGCGGGCGCGTAACCTGCTCGGCTGGGAGCCGCGTGTGGCGCTGCGCGATGGGCTGGACCGCACCATCCGCTATTTCGCCAGCCGGGTATGACGCATGGCGGTTGATCTCACCCCGCGTCCGCCTCTCCACCCCGGAGAGGCGGAATCGTTCCCGCCGGCCACCGCGCGCCGGAAGGAACGACGGGCTGGGGTCAACGGGCGACTCGTGAGCCGGTCCCCGTGGGTGTTCGTCGCGTTGGCGGCGGGCGCGCTGGCCGGGCTACTCGCGCCGGGAACCTCGGCGTTGCTCTTGGGCATCGTCGCGCTGGGCATCCTGACCCTGATCGACCCGCGCGTCGGCTTGCTGCTCACACTGGCCATTGCCCCACTCAAAGCGCTCATCGAGACGGAAGTGCGCACGCCGCTGCCGCTGCCCTTGCCGCTCAACGCCGGGCATATCCTGCTCCTGGGCACGCTGGCGGTATGGGCGGCCCGCAGCATCGCGTCGCCCCGCCGGCGGCTGGACCTGCCCTGGTCGCCCATCTACGCGCCGGTGCTGCTCTTCAGCGCCGCTGCCGCCCTGAGCCTGCCCGGCGCGGCCTCGTTCAGCGCCGGGCTGACCGAACTGCTCAAGTGGGTCGAAATCCTGCTCGTGATGGCGCTGGTGATCGGCCTGGGGCGCGATGGCGGGCCGGGCTGGATCGCCGCCGGGTTGATCGCCTCGGCGCTGCCCCAGGCGCTGGTCGGCGTGTACCAGTTTTTCGGCGGATCGGGCGCGCCGCACCTGTGGATACTCAATTACCAGTATTTCCGCGCCTTCGGCACATTTGGCCAGCCCAACCCGTTTGGCGCGTTCATGGGCCTGTCGCTGGCGCTGGCGCTGGGCGTGGCCTTCGGGCAGTCCCAGGCGGCGCTGGCGGCGTATGTGGCCTTCCGCCGGGGGCCTGGGCGGAACGAGCGCGCCCGGCTCATATTCGCAGCGGGCGGCGCGGCATTGGCCTGGGCGGCGGCGGGCGTGCTTGGGGCCGGGCTGCTCGTATCGTGGAGCCGGGGCGCATGGCTTGGCTTCGCGGCGGCGTTCGTGACTGTGCTGCTTTTTGCGCCCCGGCGGCGCATTGTGGGCGTCGCGCTGGTGCTCTTGCTCATCGCCGGGCTGTGGCTGAGCATCGCCGCCGGACTCGCGCCGGATGCCCTGGTGGCGCGCATCTCGGACTTTGCCCAGG
>JADZBY010000111.1 GCA_020851855.1 Anaerolineae bacterium | reverse complement strand
TCCCCCTCTCTACGCTGTACTCGGCGTGGAGAGGGGCCGGGGGGTGAGGCCCGTCCTCTCCCTACGCACCCCGTAGGGACAACGCCTGCGTTGTCCGCACCGGCACACCCCGCCCCGCAACTGTCGCGGCGCTTCTCCCCCTCTCTACGCTGTACTCGGCGTGGAGAGGGGGCCGGGGGGTGAGGTCCGTCCTCTACGCCTGACCCATGCCCGCCAATTTGTACTTGCGGGCGTCGATGGCCGCCACGGCGCTGATCGACACGATCTCCTCGACCGGGTCGCCGTTGGCCAGCACGTGCACCGGCGCGCCCACGCCGAGCAACACCGGCCCGATCTTACTTGCGCCGCCGATCTGCGCCACCAGTTTGTAGGCGATATTTGCCGCTTCCAGGTCCGGGAAGACGAGCACATTCGCATCCTGAACCTGGCTGAACGGATAACGCTCGTGCATCAGATCGGCGGACACGGCAAAATCGGCCTGCACTTCGCCATCCACGACGAGATCGGGCCGCTTGCGCCGCACGAGCGCCGCCGCCTCGCGCACTTTGGCCGAGAGCGGGTGCGCCGTGCTGCCAAAGTTGCTGAAGGACAGCATGGCAATGCGCGGCTCCAGGTCCAGTTCGCGCGCAAAATCGGCGGCGAGGATGGCAATCTCGGCCAAATCTTCCGCCGTCGGCTCGATATTCACCGTCGTATCGGTGAACAGGTACACCTTCTGGTCTGCGATCATGACGTACACGCCCGTCGCCAGCCGGATGCCGGGCTTGGTGTGGAAGATCTGCAGCGCGGGCCGGATCACGTCCGGATAGTTGTAGGTCAGGCCGCTGATATAGGCATCGGCGTCGTGCATGTAGACCATCATCGGGCCGAGCACGTTGGGATTCCTCAGCGCTTTGTGCGCATCCTGCCGCGTCATGCCGCGCCGCTGGCGGAGCGTGTGGTACTTCTCTTCGTAATCGGCGGCGCGTGGGCAATTGGCCGGGTCGATGACGCGCGGCGCGAAGTTGTCCAGGCCCAGGCTCTTCAGCCGCGCCTTGATAACCTCGGGGTCGCCGATCAGGATTGGCTCCCCGATGCCCTCATCGGCCACCAGGGCGGCGGCGCGCAGGATTTTCGGCTCTTCACCTTCACCGTAGACCAGGCGCTGCCGGGAGCGGCGGGCCTTGTTGACGAGCAGATTGCGCACACGCGCGCCCAGCCCCCGCCGCATGGCGAGCTGATCGCGATACTCCTCGATATTGATCTCGCGCCGCGCTACGCCGGAGTCCATCGCCGCCTGCGCCACCGCCGGAGCCACCCACAGCAGCACACGCGGGTCGAGCGCCTTGGGGATCAGGTAGTCCGGGCCGAACTTGAGCGAATCGAGGCCGTAGGCGACCAGCACCGAATCGGGCACATCCTCGTGCGCCATCCTGGCCAACGCCTGGGACGCCGCGAGCTTCATCTCTTCATTGATGGTGCGCGCCCGCACGTCCAGCGCGCCGCGGAAGATGAACGGGAAGCCCAGCACGTTGTTCACCTGGTTGGGCAAGTCGCTGCGCCCGGTGGCGATCAGCGCATCGGGCCGGGTTTCGCGCGCCAGATCATACTTGATCTCGGGATTCGGGTTGGCCAGCGTGAACAGGACCGGGCGCTCGGCCATCGTCTTGAGCATTTCGGGCGTGACGATATCCGCCGCGCTCAGGCCGAGCAGCATGTCCGCGCCGCGTAAGGCATCCGCCAGCGTGCGCCGGTCGGTGTCGACGGCGTATTCGGCCTTGAACTCGTTCATGCCCTTTTCGCGGCCCTTGTAGATCACGCCGACGGTATCGACCATCAGGATGTGCTCGCGCTTCATGCCCAGCGCCACGTACAGGTTGGCGGTGGCGATGGCCGATGCGCCCGCGCCGGAGACAACCAGCCGGATGTCCTCGATGCGCTTGCCGGTCACTTCAAGCGCGTTGAGCAGGGCGGCGGCGCTGATGATGGCCGTGCCGTGCTGGTCATCGTGAAAGACGGGGATATCCAGTTCGGCGCGCAGGGTGCGCTCAATGTAGAAGCACTCCGGCGCTTTGATGTCTTCCAGGTTGATGCCGCCAAACGTCGGGGCCAGGGCGCGGCACACCTGCATGACCACGTCGGGATCGTGCGAGTCGACCTCGATGTCGAACACGTCCACGTCGGCAAAGACCTTGAAGAGCACCCCTTTGCCTTCCATGACCGGCTTGGCGGCGAGCGCGCCCCGGTCGCCCAGGCCCAGGATGGCGGTCCCGTTGCTGATCACGGCGACGAGGTTCGCTTTCGCCGTATAGTCGAAGGCTTTGGACGCATCGGCGGCGATGGCCAGGACGGCCTCGGCCACGCCCGGCGAATAGGCGAGCGACAGGTCGCGCTGGGTGGCGAGTGGCTTGGTGGGCTTCACCTCGATTTTGCCCGCCCGGCCCTGGCTGTGATAGTTAAAGACATCTTCAGGCGTTATTTTCATGGCGCTTCATCCTTACTTGGCGATGGCGAAGAAACGCGTAACCTCATTGTAACCCGGTTTGAGAAGCGCACCCCACCGGGGAGCCGGGGGCAGGGCTATCGCATCAAAGCGTCCTCACCCCCGGCCCCTCTCCATGTCCGTCACCCCAGGGGGACCCCGACGGTATGGAGAGGGGGTCAGGGGGTGAGGTGTTTTCCTGCTGCCTGCCTTAATGGCGGATTTTGATGCGATAGCCCTGGAGCCGGGGGTGAGGTTTTTTGCATTTCGCCCCGCCCCGGCTACAATACGCCGGGTAGACGCCGCATTGTGCGGCGTTTTGTTGTACCAGGTTGCGCTACGCTACACGGTTCCGAGCCGAACGGAGGGCCTGTTACGATGTCGACCGAGACGCGAGACACCATCCGCGACTTCCTGCTGCGTGAGCTGATCCGCAATCCCCGCATCAAGCTGGGCGACGACGACAAGGTGATCAGCGGCGGCTTGATCGACTCCTTTGATCTGGTCCAGGTGGGGCTGTTCATCGAGGAACGCTTTGGCTTTCGGCCCGACGATATCGATCTGACCGTCGAAAAGATGGATACGGTGAGGCTGATGGCCGATTATGTCGACGCACACCGCAAGTGAGACGCTCCTGACCCTCGAAAACCGCGCCGGGGCCGAAACGCTGCTGGACCGGGCGCGGCTGCACTATACGCAGCGCCCCGACGCCGCCGCGCTGATCTTCATCCCGGCGGGCGGCGAGCCGACCCGCCACATCGCCTACCGCGCCTTTTTCGACGGCGCGGGCTGCTATGCCGAAGCGCTGCGTAATGAAGGCGTCGCCCCGCGTGACCTGGTCATCCTGGTCATGGAGCACGGCGAGGCGCTGCTGTACGCCTTCTGGGGTGCGATGATGATGGGCGCGATCCCGTCCATCTTCCCCTTCCTCTCTGATAAGCTTGACCCGGCGATGTACTACGAGCGCGTCCGGCTGCTGATCACGCACTCCGGCGCGCGCGCGGTCATCGCCAGCGAGCAGTTTGTTGAACCGCTGCGCGCGGCGCTGGCAGGCGGCAGCACCCCGGTGATCAGCGAGGCCGATCTGGAGCCAGCCGGGGCCGCGCCGACCTTTGCGGCGGGCGTG
>JADZBY010000110.1 GCA_020851855.1 Anaerolineae bacterium | reverse complement strand
GAGCGGCGGGGGTACACCCGGTCCCATCTCGAACCCGGCAGTTAAGCCCGCCAGCGCCGATGGTACTTGGGTGGCGACGCCCTGGGAGAGTAGGCCATCGCCAAGCTCATGTCACGCTTCTTTCCCCTGCGTTGCCCCCGCGCCTCTCCCCCGCCGCTTTTTTGTTGTTATTTTCTGCCCCTGCGCGGTTACACACCCCGCCCCTGACGCCTTCCCCACGATTCGCACCCACTTGCCCACGCGCCCGCCCGCCCGCTTGACCGACCGGCCAAGCGTCGTTATAGTTCAGGCGCGTACCAGCGCCATGCCAAGATGCCAAGAAGGCCCTCTCATGTCGAATATGACCAAAACGGTCGTCATCGTCCCCACCTACAACGAGCGCGAGAACCTGCCCCGCCTGGTCGACACGGTTATGGCCCTGCCCGTCAGCGACCTGACGCTGCTCATCGTCGACGACAACTCCCCCGATGGCACGGGCAAGATGGCCGACGAGATGGCCGCCACACGCGACGGGCGGCTCCAGGTATTGCACCGGCCCGGCAAGCAAGGACTGGGCCGCGCCTATATTCACGGCTTCAAGACGGCGCTCGCCGCCGGGGCTGAGCGTCTGCTTCAGATGGACGCTGACTTCTCCCACAACCCGAACGACATCCCACGCCTGCTCGCCGCGCTCGACAACGCCGATATGGTCATCGGTTCGCGTTACGTGAAAGGCGGACGGCTGGATGAGACGTGGGGCGTTTGGCGCAAGCTCCTGAGCTGGTGGGCCAACCGCGTATGGGTGGGCCTGATCCTGCAAACGTCCGTCCGGGACAACACCGGCGGCTTTCGCGCGTGGCGGCGCGCGCCTTTGCTGGGCATGAACCTGGACCAGATTCAGTCCAACGGCTACATTTTCCAGGTGGAGATCACGTATCTCGCCCTCAAGCTCGGCTACCGCGTCGCGGAAGTGCCCATCTATTTCGCAGAGCGCAAGGAAGGGCAGTCGAAGATGGGCCTGAGCGTGCAGATCGAGGCCGCACTGGGCGCGTTCCGCCTGCGCCAGCGTTACCACAACGTCACTCCCGCTGACCGCGCACCCGGCGGTTGAGGCTGCCCGTGCGCCGCCATCTCTCCGCCGATGCGCTGATACTGCTCGGCCTGTTCCTGCTGCCGCTGGCCATCTTCTGGCAGGTGACGCTGGGCGGGCGCACGCTCTTGCCCGCCGACAACCTGTACCAGTTCCAGCCCTATGCCGCCGCCCGCGAGTCGCTCGGCGCGCCGGACGTGGCCCACAACATGCTGCTGTCCGATCTGGCGCTGGAAAACCTCGAATGGAAGACCTTCATCCGGGACAGCCTGAGCCGGGGTGAGATTCCGCTGTGGAATCCGCACCTGTTCGCCGGCGTGCCGTTCCTGGCCGCCGGGCAACACTCCGCGCTGTACCCGTTCAGCCTGATCTATTACATCCTGCCGCTGGAGCGTGCCTACGGCTGGTTCACGGTGACCCAGTTATGGCTGGCGGGCGCATTCATGTTCGCCTTCCTGCGCGGATTGGGCGTGCGGCGGGCGGGCGCGGCCATCGGGGCGATTGCCTACCAGCTCAGTGGCTTTTTCCTGGCCAGCGTCGTATTCCAGATGATCATCGCGGCGGCGGCGTGGCTGCCCTTCCTGCTGCTGATGGTCGAGTTCACCATCCAGCGCCGCCCGATCCGGGGCCGCCCGGCTACGCTGCCCTGGGTCGCGCTCGGCGCGTTGGGCCTGGGCATGACCATCCTGGCCGGGCACGTCGAATTTGTGTATTACAGCCTGCTGGTCATGGGCTTCTGGGCGGCGCTGCGGCTGGCGCATCTCGCCCTGGCCCGCGCGCAGCCGTTTTCACAACTGGCCCGCACAGGCGGCGCGCTTCTGGCGCTGGTCGCGCTCGGATTGGCGCTCGGCGCGGTGCAGCTTGTCCCGCTCTATGAACTGGTCAACAGCAGCTCACGCGAAGGGCGCGCCAGCTTTGACGACGTGCGCGGTTACGCCCTGCCGCCGCGCCACGCGCTGACCTTCCTCATGCCGAACCTGTTCGGCAACCCGTCGCAGCACGAGTATTTTGACGTGTTCACCGGCCAGACCACGCCGATTGACTGGCAGATCGGCGGCGTGCGCGTCACGGACAGCATGATGCCCGGCGGCAAGAACTACGTCGAGGGCGCGGCTTACGTCGGCATCCTGACGCTGGCGCTGGCGGGCGTCGCGCTGCTGAGCGGCCTCAGTCGGCGGGCGCGCTGGCCGTACGCCGGGCCGTACCGCGCCATTCTGGCGGCGCTGGCGCTCGTATCGCTGGCCTTCGCCTTCGGCACGCTGGCCTATGCGCTGCTCTATTACGGTTTGCCCGGCTTCAACCAGCTTCATTCGCCGTTCCGCTGGGTGTTCCCGCTGACGCTGTGCCTCGCCGCGCTGGCGGGCTTCGGGGTGGATCAGATACAGCGGAGCAAAGAGGGAGTAGGGGTGAGAGCTATTGCCGTCGCCCTGATTGCCCTCGGCATCTTCACACTGGCCGCGCTGCTCGTGAGCCGGGCGCTCTTTCCGCAGGTGCGCGGGGCGGTGGAGACGCTGTACACGTCGTTGGCGGGCGCGACGCTGGCCTATCCAAACGCCGAGGTGTTCTACAGCGTCAAATTCCGTGACGTGCTGCTCTTTGCCGCCTTCGCCACCGCCAGCGGAGCCGCGTTGCTCGCCCTGCGCCGGCCACGCGGAGCCTGGATCGCCGCGGGCGTGCTGGCGCTGGACCTGATCGTCGCCTCGGCGGGCTTCAACCCGGCGGCGGACCCGCGCTGGCTGGATTACGAGCCGCCGTCGCTGGCCTGGCTGCGCGCGCAGGAGCCGCACAACTGGCGCTTGACGGCGGTCCAGGGGCCGAGCGCCACGCTGAACGCCAACATCCCGTGGCTGTTCGGCCTGCACGACGTGCGCGGCTACGACAGCATCATCCCGCGCCAGTATGTCGCGTACATGGAGCGCATCCAGCCGCAAACGCAGCTGCTTTACAACCGCATCGCGCCGGTCTTCCCCGATACGCTCTCGGCGCTCGATTCGCCCTGGCTGGACCGGCTGGCCGTGCGTTATGTGATGGTCGAGATCGCGGCGGGCATTGATCTGGCGCAAACGTCCGGCTATCGCGAAGCCTACCGCGACGAGGCGGTGATCATTTACGAGAATCCGGACGCCATGCCGCGCGCCGCGTTGTTGGATGTGGCCCAGTGCGCCGATGCCGACTCCGCCGCGCCGGTCGAATCGGATGCGCGGCTGGCGGGCGCGTCGGGCCTGCAAGTGACCGTCGATGTGACCGTCCCGGCGGGCGGCGGGCGCTGTCTCGTGCTGGCCGATTCGTATGCGCCGGGCTGGCGGGCCTATGTCCGTCCGTTGGGCGCGGCGGAAGACGAAGAAACCGAGTTCTCCATCGCGCGCGTGTGGGGCAATTTCCGGGGAGTGGCGCTTGAGCCGGGCGCGTGGTCGGTGCGCTTCCGCTATTCGCCGCCGTCGTTTCAGGTGGGCGCGTTCGTCTCGTTCCTGGCGCTGGCCAGCCTGTTGTTCGGCCTGATGGTCTGGGTCTGGCGGGCGCTCGGCGCGGGCGGCGCGGCCCAGAACGGCAGCGGCGTGCAGCGTTTCGCCCGGAACAGCCTGGCCCCGATTGCCCTGAACCTGTTCAACCGGGGCATCGATCTGGCCTTCGCCTTCATCATGCTCCGCCTGCTCGGCCCGGCCAACGCGGGCATTTACTACTACGCCGTGGTCATCTTCGGCTGGTTCGATATCCTGACCAACTTCGGGCTGAACACACTCCTGACCCGCGAGGTCGCACGGGACCGGGCCAGCGCAGGCCGTTTCCTGCTCAATTCGAGCCTGCTCCGGCTGGGGCTGGCGGCGCTGGGCGCGCCGCTGCTGGCCGCGTTCCTGCTCCTTCGTGGCGCGCTGCCGCCGCCGCTCGACGGCGTGAGCGTGGCGGCGATTATCCTGCTGTACATCGGGCTGATCCCCGGCAGCATCTCTACCGGCCTGAGCGCGCTGTTTTATGCCTTCGAGAAAGCCGAAACGCCCGCCGCCATCTCCACGGTGACGGCCATCCTCAAGGCGGCGTTCGGCCTGGGCGCGCTGGCCGCGGGCTGGGGCGTGATCGGGCT
>JADZBY010000109.1 GCA_020851855.1 Anaerolineae bacterium | reverse complement strand
TGCAAACCCTCACCCCCGGCCCCTCTCCCTCATGGAGAGGGGTGCGGAAACCCAGGATTCCCGTTTTTTCTCCCCTCTCGCCCTGAGGGAGAGAGGGGCCGGGGGAGTGAGGGTCAACACGAAAGCGGACACGCGGGCGTTGTCCCTACCGTTCGTGAAGGTCGCGTGATGAGGGTGGATCAGGTTTGCGGGCGGCTCGCGAGCCGCCCCTACAGCGCCGTCATGTGTAGGGGCGCGTCGCGATGCGCCTGCCATCGTGATCCGTGCTCAATCCTTAAAATGCTTCGTGTAGGGACGAAGCCCGCGTTGTCCGCATCCATACCCTTGCTTTTGCACGGGGCGAGGGCAATTTCATTTTCCGCTATAATCGGGCTATTCTTCTTTTCAGGGGTGTGCTGTGATGTCTGAACTCCCGCCCGAACCCGCCCGGCCAGACGTCAGCGAGCCGGAGTCCTTTCCGGAAATCGAGAACCTGCCTGCGCCGACCGCGCCAACCGTCGAGTTTCAATACCGCCCGGAGCAATTCGTGTGCGTGCGGTGCGGCTCGCGCAACCTGACGCGCGGCATGATCGTGGACTACGGGGTCAAATTCGAACAGGTGCGTTTCGCGCCGCGCCGCCTGAGTCTGGCCTGGCTGAACTCGCTGTTCAACTTGCGCCCGTGGCGTGCGCTGGCTCGCCTGGATGCCATCGCCTGCCGGGATTGCGGCGCGGTGCTGCTCACCGTCGATCCGGCAGAGCTGCGGCGGGCCGAGCGCATCCGCGAAGACTGAAACCGGACGGTAACGCGCGTCGCGCCGCGCCCCCAGGGATGCCCGGCTATGAAGCGTAAGCGCAAAATCATCGCAGTCCTCGCTTTCATGGTGATCTCGCTGCTCGCGGTCGAAGGGGCGCTCGCGTGGCTTGATCCACTCGGCGCGTACCATTACTACGCGGACCTTCGGGCAGTGCAGGGCATGTTCGTGGCCGATCCGGCGCGCGTTTTCAGCATCCCACCGGGCGTGTATCCGATCTCGGACTGGTCGTTCACCATCGACGGGCCAGAACGCACACGCGCCACGCCCGGCAATGCGGCGGGAGCCGCATGTCGCCTGCTCGTGCTCGGTGACTCGGTGACGTTCGGCCTGGGTGTGGACGACGCGGCGACATGGGCGGACCACATTGCCCAGGCACGGCCCGATCTGCACGTTGTGAACGCCGCGCTGCCCTGGTACGACGTGTGGGCGGTGGCGCGCGCCGCCGCCCTGCCCGCGGATTGGCGCATCTACCTGCTGATCGACAACGACGCCGACCACACGGCGGACGCCGCCCTGCAGCGCCTCGACCGGGTGAGCGCTATCAAGTTATACGCCCGATTGGTCGGCGTCGGGCAGCACACGGCGGGCGGCGAAAACGGCGACTTGGCCCCGCCCGACGACTTCTGGGCAGCGCTGGACGGGCTGCTGGCCGATCCGCGCCTGATCGTCGTCGGCTTGCGCGGCACGTGGCTGGCAGAGCAGGTCGCGGCGAGCGGGCGGCGCATCACGCTCATCGCGCCGTACACAGAGCGGCTATCCTGGGCGGACGCCCATCCGAACGCCGCAGGCCACCGCCAGATCGCGGACCAGGTGCTCCCGCTTCTACCGCCCGAAGGGATGGCGTGTGCGCGGCGCAATTGATGGCAGCGGGCACTTGCGGTCGGCGATGCGCCGCCCAAGCGGGTACAATCAGGCGACGGCCATCCCGGCCTTCCGCCCACGAGTGATGATGCGGCAGTGAAGTAATGACGCGGCGCAGTCCGGTTCGCTACGACCAGCACAACGACTTCTACCAGATACTTGGCGTGCCCGCCTGGGCGACGGCGGAAGACATTCAGCGCGTATTCCGCCAGCGCGCCAAAGAGATTCACCCCGACCGCAACCCGCACAACGTGGACTGGGCCACGCAGCAGTTCAAGCGGCTCAGTGAAGCGTACGCCGTGCTGGGCGACAACGAGCGGCGGGAAGAATACGACCGGCAGCGCCGCCGCTACCATGCCGACGAGAAGCCGCGCCCGACCTCGGCCACCCGGAGCGGCCCGACGGCGACCACATCCGGCGCGCGGACAAGCGCGGACAAGCGCGGCGATGAGTGGTGGAATCGCCCGCACCCACGTCAGGGCGAAACGCCGCCGTCCGAGCCGCCCAGATCGCAGGCCCAGACTCAGGCTCGGACGCCGCCCCGTCCCTCGGCAGCGTCATCCTTCAGCAACCGGTCCACACCGCCCTCGTGGAGCGCGTCGCGCCGCCCGGCGTCTGCCAACCGCTCGCCGCTCGCATTGGTGCGGGATGTGGCGGCCAGTCTGGAAATCCTGCTGCGCGGGCCGTATCGCTACGTGCTGTTTGCGGCGGCGGCGGTCCTGCTGGCCAATGCAGTGTTCATTGCCTCGACGCAGGGCCGCGTGGAAGAGTTCTCGGCAGACGCGACGCGCACCGCCCAGGCCGCAACGCCCGTTTTTCAGGCCTTCTTCCCGCCCGAATCGCCCGCACAGGCCACGCTGCCGCCGCCAGCCTGCAGTGAGGATGTGAACATCACCATCCCGCACAACGGCGACGAGCTGAATTTCGAGTCGTTCGATATCGAAGGGACGGCGCGCGGTGAGAAGTTCCGGGCCTATACGCTGACCATCGAGCCGGTGACGCCGCCGGGCCAAAATACGCCCGCGCCTGCCTGGTGGACGCTCAGCCCCGAGGTGCGCAGCCCGGTCACAAGCGGTGTGCTGGTGGCGGGCGCATCCATCCGCAACGTGAGCGAAGGCTACTACCGGCTGCGGCTCACCGTCCTGCGCAGCGACGACGTGCCCATGCCGTCGTGCGAGATCATCATCCGGCGAAAGCGGTAACGGCCCTCACATCTTCAGCGTCATGCCGCCGTCGATGAGGATGGACTGACCACGAATCATGGCCGCGTCGGGCGAGCACAAAAAGGCCACCGCCGCCGCCACATCGTCCGGCGTCACCATACGCCCGGCGGGGATGCGCTCGCCGGCGAAGGATTCCGGGTCGGCAAGGATGGCCTGCGTGCCGCTGAAGTACTTCATGGCGTCCGTGGCGACATACCCTGCTGAGACGGCATTCACGACGATGTTGTGCGGCGCAAGCTCCACGGCCAGGTAGCGCGTCAGGGCTTCGAGCGCCGCCTTGGACGTGCCGACCAGCACGTAATCGGGCATGACGTGATTCGCGCCGATGCTGCTCAGGCTGACGATCACGCCGCCGCCGCGCTTCTGCATGAGCGGCACGGCATGTTGCGCCGAAAACAGGATGGCGCGGGCGTTGATGTTCATCGTCCAGTCCCAGCCCTTGACCTTCTGCTCCAGCGCAGGCCGGTTGTAGCCGGATGCCGCGTTGTTGATCAGGAAGTCCAAGCCGCCAAAAGCCGCCCCGACCTTCTCGAACATCGCCCGCAGATCGTCCTCGTCGCCCACGTTGGCCTTGATCAACAGGCCGCGCCGCCCCAGCCGCTCGACTTCCTTGAGCACGGCTTCAGCCTGTGGGCGGTTGCGGAAGTAGTTGATGGCCACGTCTGCGCCCTCGCCCGCCAGCCGCAGCGCGATGGCCCGCCCGATGCCGCGACTCGCGCCCGTGACGAGCGCCAGTTTGCCGGAAAAACGCGCCGGAGTCGGTGTGTTCATGATGTCTCTTCCAGGGTGAAACGGACCGGCTTGAGCAGCGTCCGGTCAAACTCGTGGATGCGCGACGGGCCGAGCGCTTCCAGGTGGGCGCGCACGGCGGCGGCGTCCGCGCGAAGCTGCGCCACGTCGATGCCCTGACAGCGATCGGGCAGCGGCGCGAACCACTGGATCAGCCGCAAGAACATCTTGCGCGCGCCCGCGAAATTCCCGCGCGTGATCTGGTAATAGGCGACCGCTACCTGGAGCACGGCGCGGTACAGGTCGCGCACCGGCCCCGTTTCGGCCATCCAGGCGTGCTCCAACGTCTCGTGGCACTCGAAATACTGCCCGGCGTTGAACTCGTGCAGGCCCTGGATGACCAGCGGCGGCGGCGCGACCTGACACTGCGCGGCGAGCATGTCCGCGTCGCGGTAGGCGCGGGCGTGGTCGAGCAGGACGCCGGGCAGCGCGGCGATCAGGCCGCTGGCGGTGAAATGCGGGGCGTGAACCGAGCGCGCGACGCGGGCGGCGGTATCGCCTTCGCCGACGGCCAGCACGGGCAGCCGCCGCGTGGCCGGGTCTGAGCGCACCAGCTTGAGCCAGTCGAGCGAATCCGGCCCAATTTCAACCACCAGCAGCGCCGGGTGCAGGTCGGCAATCTCCGCAACCGCGGCGTCGGGGTGCGGCGCGCGCTCGCGGATGTGCAGCGCGACGCCCGCGCTGTGCCGTGCGAGCGCCTCACGCAGCGCGGGAGAATGCAGGAAGGCGGCAATCAAGGGCGGCGATCCGGGCATGGCGTCATCCCCGATCCCAGGCGGCGCGAACGGCCCCTGCCCGTGTCATGCAGGGCAGGGGCCAGACAAACGCGGCGGCGGTCGATGGCGGATTTACTTCTGCACGTCCAGGTCGGCCAGAAAGTCGGGCTGGCTCGCGTCGGCGGATGTGTCCGGCTCCGGCGCTTTGCCGTTGCCATCGGCGCGCGCCGTCAAGGTGGCGGCGATGGCCTGAGCGATGCCGGTCATCTCCATCGGCAGCACGAATTTGGTGGCTGGGCTGCTGCCAACTTGGCGCAGCGTGTCCATGTATTGCAGCGCCATCGTGTTCGGGTCCGCGCCCTGGGCGATGCGGCTGATGACCTGCAGGGCCATGGCGAAGCCTTGCGCGCGCAGCGCCTGGGCCTGCTTTTCGCCCTCGGCCTTCAAGACCGCTCCCTGCTTTTCACCTTCCGCGCGCAGGATATTCGCCTGCTTTTCGCCCTCGGCGACCATGATGGCGGCTTCGCGCTCGCCCTGCGCCGCCGTCACGGTCGCACGGCGCACGCGCTCGGCGGTCATCTGGCGGTTCATTGCGTCCTGAACATCGCGCGGCGGCTCAATTTCTTTGATCTCGACGCGCGTGATCTTGATGCCCCAACGCTCGGTGACTTCGTCCAGCTTCACGCGAAGCTGATCGTTGATCGCCTCGCGCTTGGCCAGTACGTCGTCCAGCGTGATGTCGCCGATCACGGCGCGCAGCGTGGTGGTGGCGATGTTCTTCGAGGCGTTCACCACGTCATCGACCTGCAAGACGGACGCCCTGGCATCCACGACGCGGTAGTACACCAGGAAGTCGATGGAGATGGGCGCGTTGTCTTTGGTGATCGAGGTTTGTTTGGGAATTTCCAGGAAACGCTCGCGGAGATCGACCCGGTAGGCCATCTCCCAGGGCAAGACGAGCACCACGCCCGGCCCGCGCGTGCCCGCGTACCGGCCCAACGCCAGGATGACCAGGCGAATGTACTCCGGGATGACGCGGATTGAGCGCAAGACGAAGAATGCGAGCAGAATGACCAGCCCGACGACGAGCAGTACCCAAATATCCTGTGGCATTACGGCGTCTCCTTATGACTCTGTTCGGTCAGGTTGTCGGCTTCCCAGGGGCGGGGCAGCTCGCCATCGTTCGACAGGTCCCTGCCGAGGTGCGTTTCGGCAAGTTCCGCCGCCGGGTGGCGCTTTGGTTTTGCCTTCTCGACGTGCAACCGCAACCCTTCCTTCTCGATGACGGCAATCCGCTCTCCGGGCTGTAGCACGTCGTCGCTGTAGGCAGTCCACAATTCGCCCTGGACATTGACCGTGCCAACCGGATCGAGCGTCTTGACAACCCAGCCCGTCGCGCCGGGCGTCACCTCTTCATCGAGCGGCGGCTGGGATGCCTGGTGTTTGAGAAAACGCACCAGCACAAACTGGTAAAAGGCGAAAGACAGCCCGGCGGTGATGGCGATGAACACGGGCGAAACGGGCCGCACGGCGAACAGCGCCAGCCCGCCGATGACCTGCAGCGCCAGCCCAATCAGGCCCAGTCGCGCCAGATCGTGCCGGAAGAGCGGTGTGAGAAGATACCACATCACGCCCGCCACCAGCGCGATCACGGCAAACCAGCTTGTGGCCGGGTTGAGGGCCATCAGCACAAACGCCCCGGCCAGCGCCAGAAAAGCGGCTGTTTCGATGACGCCTGTGCCGGGCGTGTAGATGCCCAATACCGCCGCCCACAGGCCGAGCAACAGCAGCAAATAGATGAAGTTGGGGTCTTGAAGGACTAGGCTCTCCACGAGCAGCTCTCCGCTACGGCGCGCCCGCTCTCGCGATCCACACCCTATCTTACCTCAGGTATAGCACAAAACCGGCGAAACCGCGCACCGAAGAAAGGGCAAACGCTTCAAAACAGGTGGAGAGGGAGAATGGAGGAGAAGAGGGGCAGGATCAGGGAGATGCGGGATGGGTGGAAAAGGATTGGGGAGCATAGCGGCGAGCTTTGGGGACATGGAAGACCGACGCGTGCAGGGACGCTGCACGTACCCATTGTCTTGCTCTTCTCGGTGAAACCACTACAAGCTGCCGCGCCATCCGCGTTGTATTGTATATCGTCATGGAGACACAAACCGAGTGGCGTTTAGTGCATTATCCCTTGACTCGACAAAGGTCGATAGTTGGCGGCGTGGCCAAAACGGGAAAACATCACCCTCGCGACGCTTTTCCCAGCCGACGAACTGGCCCTTATGGATGCTCGACAAGCCAGGATGGCCCAGGAGTGGCGACAGCCAACCCTCACTCCTGCACAGGAAGAGGTGAGGACAGTACAGACTTCAGCTCGCTTCATGTCCGTTTCACCCTCAGGCAGCTGGATTGCGGTGGCGATCCAGCGCCAAGTCTGCCTGTTTCGCGAGTTTGACGACTGTTTCGGTGTGTGCCAGGTGGCGCTGATCGATCCCACCTCGAGGGAAATAAGTGTCATTGGGGAGTAGCACCACTGCTGGCCGCTGTCATGCCAATGCTGGCTGCTACGACGCTGCCAACGCCGATGATTCCTCCGCCGAATGCACCTCCTACCGCGCCAACTACCCCAGCGCGCACTGTCTGTCCCCAATCGAACGTGGAGAGCGCCCGTTGGTTGATCGCGATGTCAACGACCTGGACACTGGCGTCAATGGCTACACCCGCCGCGGCCCCGGCGGCTGCACCGATGAGAACGGCGCAGACAATCGCAAGCGGCCCTATACACCCCCACTTGGGTCCCGATAGTTGACCGGATTGCCATGCACATACCCGTAGCCGTTGTAGCTCGCGCTCAACCCGGCCACACCCAGCACCGGGTCGCGGCTGGTGAAGATGCCGAGTGCGGGGTTGTAGGTGCGGGCGCGCAGGTAGATGAGGCCCAGAGGGTCGGTCAGCTCGCCCGTGAAGCCGAGCGATGAGGCGGTGTTGGGCTGGATGGGCGCGCCGTATGGGTCATAACTCATGCGCGCCGTGATGCTGCCGTATTCGTCGGTCAGGTGGCGCACCGAGCCGAGGCCGTCGTAGCCGAAGTACGACCACGCGCCGTTTCGCTGCTGCCCGATGATGTCCAGGCCGAGCATGTACCAGGTGTCGTCGGTCGTCGGCCCGCCGGTCGTCGTCTCGCGCAGGAGTTGCGCCAGGTCGGTGCGGATGTCGAGCAGGTAATCGGTCGTTAGCG
>JADZBY010000108.1 GCA_020851855.1 Anaerolineae bacterium | reverse complement strand
GGCCATCCGAACGGGCATCCGGGAAAAAGCGCGGCGGCCTGTTGGCAGGTTGGATGGTAAAATGGCCCGCCGCACGTGGAAGCTTATGAAGGGTGAACGATGGCGATCATCGGCATTGACCTGGGCACGACTTTCAGCGCGGCGAGCGTGGTGTACGACGGCGTGCCGGTCCTTCTCCCGAACGGCGACGAGCGGCTGCTGCCCTCGGTGGTGGGCGTTTCGCCGGATGGCGACTGGCTGGTTGGCACGCCCGCCCTGAACCAGTACGCGCTGTACCCCGACCAGACCGTGCGCTCGGTGAAGCGCCTGATGGGCACAGACGCCGTCTTTGCGCTGGGCGGCTACCAGCTCAACCCGGCGGAGATTTCGGCGCTCATCCTGCGCGAAGTGAAGCGCGTTGCCGAAGTGAACCTGGGGCAGGACGTGGCGCAGGCGGTCATCACCGTCCCGGCTTATTTCACCAACGCGCAGCGGCAGGCCACGACGCTCGCCGGACAGCTTGCCGGGCTGGATGTGGTGCGCATCATCAACGAGCCGACGGCGGCGGCGCTGGCCTTTGGGCTGGGCGAGCAGATGGAGCAGACGGCGCTCGTGTATGACCTGGGCGGCGGCACGTTCGACGTGTCGCTGGTGGAGATCGTGAACGGCGTGATCGACGTGCGGGCCAGCCACGGCGATACACGGCTGGGCGGCGACGACTTCGACGAGCGGCTGGCGGAGTATCTTGTGCACACTTTTGCGGAGCAGCACGGCGTCGATTTGCGCGGCGACCGGCGGGCCATGGCGCGCATCCGGCGGGCGGCAGAAGCGGCCAAGATCGACTTGAGCAGCCGTATGTTCACCTGGGTGCGCGAGGAATACCTTGCGGAACGGCGCGGCGCGCCGCTGCACCTGGAAGTCGAGCTGAGCCGCGAGCAGTTCGTCTCGCTGATCCAGGACATCCTGTTGCGCACGGCGGAGAGCATCGACAAGGTGCTGGCCGATGGCGAGGTCGAGACGCCGGACACGGTGCTGCTGGTAGGCGGCAGCACGTACATCCCGGCGGTGTGGGAGCTTGTCGCAGAACAGACGGGCGTCCAGCCGCGGCAGGACGTGCGCCCGTCCGAGGCGGTGGCGCTGGGCGCGGGCATCCAGGGCGCGATCATCGAGGGCCAGCCCATTGACGCCGTGCTGGTGGACGTGTCGCCGCACGCGCTGGGCGTCGCCGTGGTGAATTTCACCTACGCGGGCGACGTGATCCCGGATAGCTACAAGGTGCTCATCCGGCGCAATACGACGATTCCGGTCACGGTGGAAGAGGTGTTCAGCACCATCTCCGCCGACCAGAACAGCGTGGAGATCGAGGTGTACCAGGGCGAGCACCCGGTCGCTTCCCAAAACGTGCGGTTGGGCGCGTTTGTCTTCGAAGGGCTGGAACCGGAAGCGCCCGGCGACTTGATCGAGTTCCCGGTGCAGTTCAGCCTGGACCTGAACGGCATCCTGGAAGTATACGCCACCGACCGGCGCACAGGCCGCCAGCACGGCATCCGCGTGGCGACGGACCGGCAGCGGCTATCCCAGGCGGAGATTCGTCAGGCAATGGACCGCCTGCCGCCGCTGAGCGATCCGGGCGAAGAAGCAGAAGAGGACCTCGACGCCGCCTCGGACGCGCTGCACGAAGAAGCCGAGGCGCTGTTGGAGCGGGCAGAGCGCTTGCTGGAGACGCGCGACGATCCGGGCCTGGCGCAGCTGGTGGAGAGCATCGAGGCGGCGATGGAAGCGGGCGACAACGACGAGCTGCGCGCGCTGCTAGACGTGCTGCTGGATTTCCTGTATGAGCAGGGGTAAGTCATCCCTCACTCCCCCGGCCCCTCTCTCCCAGGGGGCGAGAGGGGAGCAAGACAGGCACGGTATGCCTCGTCACCCCTCGCCATGAGGGAGAGGGGCCGGGGGTGAGGGTTTGCTGTCATCCCTCACTCCCCCGGCCCCTCTCTCCCAGGGGGCGAGAGGGGAGCAAGGCAGGCACAGTATGCCTCGTCACCCCTCGCCATGAGGGAGAGGGGCCGGGGGTGAGGGTTCCTGTGAGGAATCCGCTGCGATTCGGGGTAAGATCAGGGGACAACCGCTCCCTGGCATGACTGCATCCCCGGACCAGGGAAGTTGTCGAGGTTCCAGGCTTCTCTTTCTGGTAGAATACAGACCATGAGCGCACACCCAGTTACGCCGTCCGCTGGCCCGTACCCGCGCTATTCGGTGGTCGGGCCGGTCTATAACGAGGCCACCGGCCTGCCGGAGTTCTACGAACGCACCAGAGCCGTGCTCGACTCCCTGGGCGAGCCGTGGGAGTTGATCCTGGTCAACGATTGCAGCCGCGACAAGTCGCTAGAGGTCATGCGCCGGCTGGCCGAGGCCGATCCGCGCGTGAAGGTCATCGATTTCGCGCGCAATTTCGGCCACCAGATCGCGGTGACGGCGGGCATGGACTTCGCGCGCGGCGATGCGCTCGTCATCATCGACACCGACCTGCAAGACCCGCCGGAGACGATTCGGGCGCTTGTGGAGAAGTGGAGAGAAGGCTACGAGGTCGTCTACGCCGTGCGGAAGACGCGGCCCGGCGAGACGTGGTTCAAGCTCATGACGGCCAAGCTCTTCTATCGGGTCATTTACCGCATCACCGACGTGGACATCCCGCTGGACACGGGCGATTTCCGGCTGATGGACCGCCGCGTCGTGGATGCCGTGACGCGAATGCGCGAGCACAACCGCTTCATTCGCGGCCTGACAAGCTGGGTCGGCTTCCGGCAGACCGGCGTGCTGTACGACCGGGACGCGCGCAAGTATGGCAGCACGAATTACCCGCTGCGCAAGATGATGAAACTGGCCTGGGACGCGGTGACGGGCTTCTCTTTCTTCCCGCTCCGGCTGGCCATCTATGCGGCGGGCATCCTGTTCGTGCTGTCGGTGCTGGCCATTCCCATCGTGGCGCTGCTGCGGCTGGCCACAGGCGTGCAATACCTGGAAGGGCAGGCCACGGCGGTCACCATCATCCTGTTGGTCGCGTCGTTCCAGTTCTTGTTCTTCTTCGTCATGGGCCAGTACCTGGCGCGCATCTACGACGAGGTGCGCGGGCGGCCCCTGTATATCGTGGCCGATACGTTCGGTTTTCCAGGCGCGTCCGGTGGGCAGCCGGGCCACCGTGCCGTCAGCGCGCCGCCCGATTCGGAAGCGGTGGCCAGCAGCCCGCATTGAGCCGCCTTGACGACAGGCAGCCGGGAGCGAAACCGTGTACGTTGAGAAGTGTTCTTCTCCTGGAAGACGGCTTCCGGTTGCGAAAGCCAGTGGCGCGCCTCACCGCGCGCAGCGTGTAAAGGGGTGGTCCGCATGACCGACAATCCGACCCCGCAGCATGTCTCGCCAGAGACGCTTGCCCGCATTCGCGAATACCAGCAGGCGGTTTTGGAATACGAGAAGTTCGACGAAGAGATCGACGCGCTGCTCTCGGCTTCCGGCGGGCGCAGCGAGGACCTGTCCGACGAGGATTTTGTGCGCTACCGGGAGCTACAAGACCTGCGCGATCTGGCCTACAACCAGATGAAAGCCCTGGAACGCAGTCTGCTGGACGAAAGCTGACGGGCGGACGCCCACATTCACCCTGCTCATCCGAATTTCCTGGAGAACGAGTAAACACGCATGATCACCGGCCCCACCTTTGAAGAAATGCTGCACCCCGACAAGATCGACCCGGCCATCCGCCAGCGCGCGGTGCGGGCGCTGCACGAGTCGCCGCTCGACCCGATCAACCTGTTCAACATCACGTGGCGCGACAGCGAAAACAGGATGCGCGCCCTGGTCGTGCCGCGCGGGCTGACCGGCATCGACGCCGACATCGTGGTGCTGTACGCCTCGCAGCACTTCCCGACGGGCAGCCACAAGGTCGGCGCGGCCTATTCCGTGCTGCTTGAGCTGGAGCTGTTTGGCGAGGTCGATCCGGCGGTGCATACGCTGGTGTGGCCTTCGACGGGCAACTACGGCATCGGCGGGGCGTGGGTCGGCGGGCGCATGGGCTGCAAGAGCATCGTGGTCCTGCCCGAAGGCATGAGCCGCGAGCGCTTCGAGCGCATCGAGAGCTACGGCGCGTCCATCATCCGCACCGTCGGCTCGGAGAGCAACGTCAAGGAAATCTACGACAAGACCTGGGAATTGCGCCGCTCGGACCCGAACATCCGCATCCTGAACCAGTTCGAGGTGATGGGCAACTACCGCTTCCATTACCATGTGACCGGCAATACCCTGGTCGAACTGGCGGCAGAATTGCAGGCGCGTGGCATCGGCAAGGGCCGCATTGACGCCTTCTGCTCCGCGATGGGCAGCGGCGGCACGATTGCGGCGGGCGATAGGCTCAAGCAGGTCTTCCCCGGCCACCAGATCGTCGGCTTGGAGCCGATCCAGTGCCCGACGCTGACCACCAACGGCTACGGCGTGCACGACATCCAGGGCATCGGCGACAAGCACGTCACCTGGATTCACAACGTGCACAATATGGACGCCATGATGTGCATCGACGACATGACCTGCAAAAGGGGCCTGCAAATGCTCTCCGAGCCAGCCGGGCAGCGCGTCCTGGTCGAGCGCTACGGCTGCGACGCGGAGACGGTCAAGCACATGGGCGAGGTGTTCGGCATCAGCAGCGTGTGCAACGTCCTGGGCGCGATCAAGACGGCGAAGTATTACGGGCTGGGCCGCGGCGACGTGATCGCGACCATCGCCACGGACGGAATCGACCGTTATCACAGCGTCATGGACGACATGCGCGCCATGTACGGCGTGCTGGATGAAGCCGCCGCTGCGGCGCGCGTCGAGGGCGTATTCCATGCCGCCGCGACGGACTGGATTCAGCCCGGCACGCGCGAAAACCGGACGCGCTGGCACAACCTGAAGTACTATACGTGGGTCGAACAGCAAGGCAAGAGCGTCGAAGAACTCGACGCGCAGCGCGATCCGGAGTGGTGGCTGGCGCACCAGGCGCGCGTCGCGGAGATCGACAGCCGCCTGAACGCCGAGCGCGCCCGCATCGCCGCCCGCTGAGCCGTTGAGCCGGTGCGGCCTGCTGTTGGTCCGGTGCGGCGATGCACGACGATGATCGCGTCCTGGTCGGCGTGATCAACCGGCTCCGGGACTTCGAAGCGGCGCGCGATGCAGGCTGGTATCGTGTGCCGGTCGGGCGTGCGCCGCGCGCCTTCGACTCGGAAGTCGTCGCCTTCTACCTGAGCCGCGCCTTCGGGGCGCAAAATGGCGGGATTCACTTCTACGCGCGCCGCCAGGGCCATGAATTGGTCCGGCGGCGCGATGTGTTGCCCGACGAGGCCGACCATCCGCGCGCCGAGCAGTGGTACTACCTGCTTCAGCTTGGCCCGCTCCTCGCGCGCACGCCGCCCATCCTGAACCCGGCGCGCCGCCCCATCGCCTTCATCCTCACCACCTGGGACCGCTTCTGCGCCGCGCGCACCATCGCGGACCTGTACAGCCGTGACGGGTACTATGTGGTCCGTCGTGAGACATAGGGAAGGGGATTCCTGTCAATTCAAAAGCAAACGGGGGACTCGCCGGAGTCCCCCGTTTTGTCATTCATGCAGCGCCGCTGTGGCCGGTTATTCGGTCTTCTCCGGCGGATTCACGTCCACGACGCTCGGCCCGGCTTCGCTCTGCGCGTCGTCGGGATTCTCGTAACGCTCGACCAGGATGCGCACTTTGCTGACGAGCGCCGCAATCGCGCCGATAGCGGCCAGCCACGGGGCGAAAATGACCACCGTCGCGCCGCCCACGACGCCCAGCGTCAGGGGCACTTCGATCAGCACGCGCCCGTTGCCATCCAGGATGGACAGGCGGCGGATGTTGCCCTGCTGGACCAGTTCCTGAACCTTGGAGAGCAGCTGCGACCCGGCGACGTTCAGCTCTTCGGCGAAGGTCTTCATCTCGTTCTTGGGCTTCATTTCCTCGGACATACGTTTCCTCCCTGTGTGAACCGCTTCCGCCGGAACTCCCCGTTTCCGCGCGGCTTATCTCTATTCTAATGCACAATACGCGGGGGAAAGCGCAGGGTTGCACGCCTGATCCTCTGCGCGCCCGGCCCACCACGCCAGGCAAGGTGCGCTTTTTCCTGATGAGCAACCGGATTTGGCGCGCTGGCGCAGGAAAGGGCGACGTGTCTTTTTTCGCACACCTTTAGAACTTTTTTTGCCGCCTACCGGTACTCTGAGACAGAGTTCGACCTGAGAAGGGGAGGATGACCATGGATTGGAACTCGATGGGTTGGCTGGCGTGGATCATTGTCGGCGCCGTTGCAGGCTGGTTGGCCAGCCTGGTGATGCGTACCAACCGTGAACAGGGCCTGCTGATGGACATCATCGTCGGGATTATCGGCGCGTTCCTCGGCGGCTTGCTGTTCAACCTCTTTGGCGCGTCGGGCGTGACCGGATTCAATATCTGGAGCCTGTTCGTAGCCTTCATTGGGGCGGTCGTGCTGCTCGCCATCGTGCGGCTGGTCACTGGGCGCTCGATCCCGAACCCGTGACCCGCGACCTTGTCCGGTGACAGGGCGTTTGCTAGGCACATGGTGGGCAAATGCCAGGTTCGTGCTTTCGTGCTGAGTTCAGAGGGCCTCATGGCCCTCTGACTCCATCTTGATCTGGACACAAGCCGCTTGTTCCGTCGCATACATCCACGAGAGGTTGATCTTCCATGAGCCAGTCGTTCACCGCCGCCGACAAGCCTTTGGGCGAGACAAGCCGCCAAACGAGGCGCGTGCTGGTCACCGGAGCCGCCGGGGAGATCGGCAGTTATTTTGCGGAGCACGCCCATACGAAATATACGCTGCGCCTGATGGTGCGCGACATGGACGATCAGGCGGTCAAGCTGCTGCCGTATGGTGAGGTGGTCACCGGCGATCTGACGGACCTGGACCGCATGAAGGCGCTGTGTGAGAGCGTGGACACCGTCGTTCACATGGCAGGCGATCCCGACCCCAGCGCGACGTGGCAGAGCCTTCTGGACGCGAACATCGTCGGCGCGTACAACACCTTCGTGGCGGCCAAGGCGGCGGGCTGCCGCCGGGTGATTTATGCATCGTCCATCCACGCCGTATCCGGCTATCCGCCGGATGTGCAGGTCAAGACCAGCGAGCCGGTCAATCCGGGCGACCTGTACGGCGTGTCCAAGTGCTTTGGCGAGGCATTGGGGCGCTACATGGCCGAGCAAGAAGGGCTGTCCGTCATTGCCCTTCGCATCGGCGCGTTCCAGCCGATTGAGGCCGCGCGCGACGAGAGCGGGCTGAACATGCTGGATGCCTTCGTCTCGCATCGCGATCTCCAGCAGTTGATCGAGAAGTGCATCGATGTGGAGAACCTACGTTTTGCCATCCTGCATGGGCTGAGCAACAACCGCTTCAAGCGCCTGGACATCTCCGACGCGCGCGAGCTGGTCGGCTACGATCCGCAGGACGATCTGACGGCGGAGCATCCCCGGCTGAAGGAACTGAAACTGGACGAGACGGTCGCCGCTCACAACGTGACCGACGAGCGGCAGCAGTCGGGCATTCGCGAAGAGCTTGGCGACTGAAGCTGAGACGGTAAGGCGCGAATCAGGAGAGGAGAGCGGCAACTATGCCCTGGACGGATACGAACTATCCCGACTCGCTGAAGAACTTCATGGCCCCGGTGCGGCGCAAGGCCATCGAAATTGCCAATGCGCTGCTCGAAGACGGCTACAGCGAAGGCCGCGCGATTGCCATTGCCACGGCGCAGGCCGAAGAATGGGCGCAGAATCGCGGCTTACAGGTCCGCAAGAAGAACGCCGAGCGTCGTTCGCGCGAGAAGTCGTCATAAGGTCGGCAGGGCGCTATCACGCACATGTAGGGGCGCGTCGCGACGCGCCCGCCAACACACACGGCATGTCGATGCCGATTGGACAAAACAATCGCCCGGACGACGGGCGCTATCACGCACGTGTAGGGGCGCGTCGCGACGCGCCCGTCAACACACCCCGCATGTCAATGCCGATTGGACAAATTGGACAAAACAATCGCCCCGGATGACGGGCCATCCGGGGCGATGATGTTTCTGAATGGTGCTCGGTAGCCCGTGATCACGCCGGGCGGGCATGGGCGGCGGCAGTGGCCAACATGCTCGACGAGTTGAGCATGTAGCCCATGCGCGGCACGGTCTGGAGCAAACCGCCGTACTTCGGCCCCATTTTCTTGCGCAGCCGCCCGAGGTAGACGTGCAGGTAGTGGTTAGCGTCCCAATACTCGCCGCCCCACACCTTCGCCAGCAGTTCCTCGTGGGTGCACACGGCGTCCACACGGCGCACCAGTTCCGAGAGCAGGGAAAACTCGGTGCGCGTCAGGCGGATGTCGCGCTGGTCGATGAACACGCGGCGGGCATTGAGGTCCACCGTGAGGCCGCCGATCTCGATCCGGCTGTCGGGCGCAAAGCTCTTGATGCGCGCCGTACGCCGGATGATGGCCGCGATCCGGGCGCGTAGCTCTTCGCGCTTGTAGGGTTGTACGATGAAATCATCAGCGCCCGCGTCCAGGATCATGACGCGCAGGTTTGGCTCGTCATAGTGCCCCAGCGCCAGGATCGGCGTCTGCTGGTACAGGCGCGACCACTGGCTGATGACTCCTTGACGCACGTCCTCTGGCGGGATGGCCAGCACAAGCAGATCGGGAGCCTCGCCGGCCACATCTTCTGGCGCTTTGGAGTAGGACAGTTCCTTTGCCCGGAAGCCCTGTTCGCGCAGATAGTTTGCAACAGCACGGCGTTCAACCGGGTCGGCGTCGACGACGAAGATAAGGTGCCTCATTTCGCTTTGCTCCTGTCTGCTCGATGTGGTGGGTGTCCACGTATTTGGAAAATGGAACCCCTGTGACAAAGTTGGGAAATAAACAGGCGGCTTCTGAAAGAATGACCGTGCGTCCGGTAAGTTCAAAGGGCCGACGCGGTCGGTTCTTCGCACTGCCCCCATCGTAATACGAGGTAGGTCGTAGAACCATCGGGCAAAAGGTGGATTCTTGAGTAGGATACTTGGGGGATACGGGCGGATTACAGGCGGGTTCTACAGATACCGCGTATCAAAACGGGCGTATCGCGACTGGCCACTGCTACCGTGGTGTGCCCAGGTCGGGCCGGTTTGCGCACCGCTCAGATCAGAACTGTGGGCGCGGGACCACTGGAAACAGCCTTTCGGCTTGTCGTCGCCTTGTGGGTGGGGCCGAACAGCCCCGGCTCATCGAGGGAGTCCATCGCACGCCGCGTATCCTGGCGCGCTCAGCAATCGGATTCAACAATCGAACACAGACCAGCAGATGTCGTTCCGCAACCGCTGATCGTCGAGCACAAGCTCGCGAATGGCCTGTGGAAGTTGGTCACGCTGCCACCCGCACTCACGCTGCCCTGCGCGCTCGCTCTGGCCTTCCGGCGCGGCAGCGCGTGCGGCCTTGATCGCATAGGCAGCCGCACCAAGCTCGTGCGCGGCGACGTGGGCCACGGCGGCAGCCTGGCCGGCAGCAAACGCGGCATACCGTGCAGCCCCTTTCAAGGGCCTGGCGGCGGCGTTCGCATGGCCGGCTGCCGTGCGCGCCTGCGACATCGTGACCTCGCCGCGTACCCAGGCGCGGACTTGCTCAATCGCCTGACGCGGTCGCGGGTCATCGGGCTGCACCGCCTCGAAGAAGTGAAGGACATGCTCAGCGCACGCTGCCGCCCACAGGGCCAGATGCCGATGATCCGCGTCGGTGAGGGTCCCCCCACGCCGGATCGTCACGAAACGAGGATCACGAACTTTAGGGAGAATCATCTCCAGCGCCTCTGCTCGCCGTGTCGGCTGTCTCGCCTTCGTCGGAGTCTGGTTCGGGCCGTGGCCGTGGTCCCTGATAGCCGTCTGCTTGATTAGGGTGTGTCTGCAAAGCCCGTTTTCGTGTTGACCCTCACTCCCCCGGCCCCTCTCTCCCGGTGGGCGAGAGGGGAGAAAAAGCGGGAATCCTGGGTTTCCGCACCCCTCTCCATGAGGGAGAGG
>JADZBY010000107.1 GCA_020851855.1 Anaerolineae bacterium | reverse complement strand
TGTAGGGGCGGCTCGTGAGCCGCCCGCCCCGACCCGCTAAATCATCCCCCGCGCGCTGAGCCGTTCGCCGACCACCTGGATCACCGTGCCCTGCACCACGGCGAGCGGTGCGCTGGCGTCGATGCGCACCCAGCGCGCCGGCTCGGCGGCCATCAGCGCCAGATACCCATCCCGCACCCGGTGGTGAAAATCCAGCGTCTGCGCGTCCATGCGATCCATGCCGCCGCTGCCCTGACGCCGGGCCAGCCCTTGCGCCGGGTCGATGTCAAAGAACAGCGTCAGGTCGGGCGTCAGGCCGCCGGTGGCGAAGCGCGTGATCTGCCGCAGCGCCGTCAGGTCCAGGCCGCGCCCGAAGCCCTGGTAGGCCAGCGTGCTGTCGGCGTAGCGGTCGCACAGGACCACGCCGCCGCCCTGCAAGTGCGGGCGAATGATGGCCTCGACGAGCTGCGCGCGCGACGCCGAAAAGAGCAGCATTTCCGCCGCCGGGGCAATGTCGCTGCGCGTATCGAGCAACAGGCGGCGCACCTGCTCTCCGACGTGCGTGCCGCCCGGCTCGCGCAGGCTGATCGCGCTCAGGCCGTGCGCCAGCAGCCGCTCCAACAAAAACGCCATGACGGTGGTCTTGCCGCCGCCTTCCGGTCCTTCAAAGGTGATGAACATAAGGTGTTTCTTCGTCGTCCTCAGCGATTGAGCAGCGCCGTGAGCTGGTTGAGCCGCGCCCGGATCGGGTAAGCGTTGGCCGCCGAGGCAGGGTACGGCTGGCCGCCCGGCGCGATGGTGACCGGCTCCCAGGCATGGCCGCGCACGCCGTCCGCCGCGATCCACAGGCGCAGTACCGCCGACTCGGTCACGGTCATGTCAAACACGAAATTGCCCAGGCTGTACGCGATCAGGCTATCGCCGGCAAATTGCACACCCTGCAGTACGTGCGGATGCGCGCCGATGACCGCCGCTGCGCCCGCTTCGACTGCCGCATGGGCGATGGCGCGCTGGATGGCATTCGGCGCTTCCTGGTGCTCGTAGCCGCTGTGCAGCAAGACGATAACCTGATCGGCCTCGGCGCGCGCCGCCGCCACGCCCGCCGCGACGATGTCCGGCTCGGCCCAGGCGATGCCCGGCTCGGCGTCCGTCGCGGCAGTTTCCCGCGTCTTGAAGTTCGAGGTTGAATCGTCGGGCACGTTGGCATAAGCGAGCATCGCAAAGCGCACGCCGCGCCGCTCGACGATGACCGGCGCATGGGCGATCATGGCGTTCAGCCCGGCCCCAACCGGCGCGATTCCGGCCCCACTCAGCGCCAGCGTCGTATCCAGCAGCGCCTCGACGCCAAAATCCATGGTGTGGTTGTTCGCCAGCGAGAGCACATCGAAGCCGGCCAGCGTCAGGGCCTCGAGGGCGGCGGGCGGCGCGCGAAAGGTGTACGACTTGACCACTGGCGCGCCGCGCTCGGACAGCACGCACTCCAGGTTGCCGATTGTCAAGTCCGCGCCGGCCAGCATGCCCGCGACGCGCCGTGTCGCAATCGCCGTGTCGCCGGTATGCGCCGCCGCCTGCGCCAGACTGCGCGCCAGCATCACATCGCCCACCGCCGCGATCTCGACCGGCGGCTCGGCCCAGGCGCGCAGGGCGGCGAGAAGCGTTTCTCGCGCCGCACCGGCGTCTACGGTGAGCGCTCGCACATCCGCGCCCCAGTGCACGCCGCCCGGATAAGCGCCCGCAATGCGCACCGGGCGCAGCGACGGATGCCAGCCGCCGCCCGTCTGCCAACGCACCAACGCCAGGCGGTTGGGCGCAGACCTGGCGAAAAGCAGCGCATCGGCGTGCGAGACGACGCGGTCCGGCGCGATGGGCAGCGCGCCAGCGTCGCTCAGGGCGCGCACCTCGTCGCTGATGGCCACCTGCCAGCCGGGCAGATCGGGCGTCGCACCGTCGCGGGCCAGCGCCAACAGCGAGATGGGAGCCACGTCGTCCAGCGCGGCGTCATAACGGGCCACGGCGGCCAGGATCAGCGGCGTGAAGTCGGCGGCATCGCCCTGCCCGACCGGCGCAATGCTCAGATCGGCCCGTCCGGCGTCCGGCGCGACGGAATCGTCCACGGCAAGCCACGTCAGCGCGCCATCGGAGAGCGAATCGAGCACCGGTTGCAGGACGGGCATCCACGCCGGCGGCATCCGGACGCGGATCGCGGCCTGGGCGGAAGCGGGATAGGACGTCAGGTAGGCAAGAACGGGGAAGATGAGAGCGACGAGGACGAGCCTCACCCCCTGGCCCCCTCTCCACGAAATACCGTAGAGAGGGGGAATCGCCGCGCGGTCCGTCGCGTTCCGGCCCCCCCTCTCTAGCGTTGGCGGGGTTCCCTCTGGGGCGGCAACGGTGGAGAGGGGTTGGGGTGAGGGCCTTCCCCCCATCACCGACGCCAGCCGGGGTGCGAGGATTGCCCACCCGGACGGCGGCTGGTGCGCGGCGGGCGTTCCGCATACGCGCCGTCGTCGTCCGCGTCGCTCTCGAACGGCTCTGGCGGCTGGTCGTGGCGGTCCAGGTGGAACAGATCGCTCAGGAAGTCTTCCATCTGGGTGATGGTATTGGCGCGCAGCACGTAGATCGGCACGCGGCGGCGCTCGGCGTCGATGATCAGCTTGGGACGGCGACGGTAGTAGTTCTTGAGCGTGACCACCGCATCCGCCGAGCCGAAATCGTCCTCGATCATGAGCGGAAGCCGCATCCGTTTCGCCGCCTGATACAGCCGGTTGCGCGCCACCCCGTAGGCGTAGATGTGCTGCGTGGTGTGGCCCGGACGATCTGGCTCACGGGCCGGGATGTCGCGCGGCTCGCGGTCGCGGCCCTCGCCTCGCTCGCCCCGGTCACTGCCGCCGCGATCCTCGCGCGATCCCTCGCGACGCGGCCCGCCCGGCAAGCGCTCGACACGGTCCGGGCCGCCGCGCCGACCGTCGGCCTGCCGCTCCGGCGGAGCCACGACAGGGTGCTGCGTCTCGATGACCAGCTCGCCGTTTTCGTCGCGGTAACGGATTTCGACAGGCAGCGGGCGGAAGCGAAGCTGCGAGTCGACCGACGCGGCGATGTCCTCGTGAATGACCAGCCGGTTGCGCGTCTGAATCTCGATCAGCACGTCGAACGTCGGCGGCGCGGCGCGTTCCAGCACGGTCTTCTGTGTGCCACGGCGGCGCGCTTCCTCGTCCGAGAGCGTCACAGCCTTGATCCCGCCGATCAGGTCAGATAGCGTCGGGTTCAGCATCAGGTTTTCGAGCGTCTGGCCATGCGCCGTGCCGATGAGCTGCACGCCGCGCTCGGCGATGGTCCGCGCCGCCATCGCTTCCAGCTCGCGCCCGATCTCGTCGATGACGATCACTTCCGGGTTGTGGTTCTCGACGGCCTCGATCATGACCTCGTGCTGCAGGCTGGGCTGCGGGACCTGCATCCGGCGCGCTTTGCCGACCGCCGGGTGCGGCACGTCGCCGTCGCCGCCGATCTCATTGCTGGTGTCGACGATGATCACGCGCTTGTTTTCGGCCAGAACACGCGCCGCCTCGCGCAGCATGGTGGTTTTGCCCACGCCCGGCGCGCCGAGCAAGAGCACACTCTGGCCCGACTCGATCAGGTCCTGGATGATGTCAATCGTGCCGTACACCGCCCGCCCGATGCGGCAGGTCAGGCCGACGATGTCGCCGCGCCGGTTGCGGATGGCCGAGATGCGGTGCAGGGTGCGCTCCAGGCCTGCGCGGTTGTCGGCGTCAAACGCGCCAATTTTGCTGATCACATATTGCAGGGAGTCGTGGGTAATCTCGTTTTCGGCAAGAAGGCGCTCGCCGGTGGTGTAACGGGCGGTTGGCTGCCGCCCCAGGTCGAGGATGACCTCGACCAACTCATCAATGTTCCCAATCTGCTCCAGCGAGTCCACCAACTCCACTGGCAGCACAGCCTTCAGCTTTTCCAGATCATCCGTTATATGGTATTCCATCCGCGTCCTTGGTTCTATGGCTACAACCTGCCTCAACTCATATGCACGCATTCATGGCGCGGCGCGCTGCATTCCTTCACGGGCGGGCCACTGGTCACGATGATATTCTCCAGGACGTGGACCGGCTTGGCTGCGTAATTCTCAACGCGGCGCGTGGTGTGGCGCACCATAACGGCTTGCGACGCGCCCGGCGCAAAGCCGAGACCCTCCAGTGGGCGCTCGATGTGCTCCTGGTAACGCGGCACGCGCACGTAAACCGGCAGTTTTTCGGCGCGCGGCGTAGTGGCCAGAACGGTAGCAAGGATACGTTCCACTTCCTCGGCGCTCAGGTCGGGCCGGAACAGGCCTTGCACGTAGATGCCGCTCTTGCCTTCCTGCACCGCCACGTGCGCCCCGATACGGCCTTTGTGCTCGTAGAGCAAGCCCTGACGCGCATCCGGCGCAGGCTCGGCCTGCCGCACCATGCGCGGCACGACGGCTACATGCAGCCCAGCCAGCGCAAAGGCATCCAGGTCAGAGCCGGGCCGCAGCATATTCGACTTTTTGTCTTTGTCGCGCCCCGGCAGCGGCCCCGGATCGCGCCGCCAGATTTCCTGCCGCGTATACGTCGCAAAACCGGCCTCGCGCAGCAGCGCAAATTCGTCGCCCGTCTCGGTCACTTCACCGCGCAGGGTATGCGCACTGCGGCGGCCTGCGGCGGCAACCATCGCGTTCAGCAGGCGCAGCCAGCCCATCTCCGCGCCGTGGTTGCGCAGGCTGGGCGCGATGAATACGATGTGCGCGTGCGGCTCGCCGTTTTTGTGCCGGAACTGGGCCACATAACCGCCGTCGCCTTCCCGCAGCACGAACGTTGGCATCCCCAGGTCAGCAAGCGGCAGCGCGCCCATGACCGCGTCTTCCACGACGTGGATACCGTGCGTCAATGCCGTCGCCGAGTCCAGGCACACGCCCTGCGGCACGAGCCTGTGAATCAGCGGCAGATCAATTGGCGTAAACGTGCGCACCCCGAACAGCGTCGGCATGTCGCCTCCCGACCCTCACCTAACGCGGACGAAATCCCCCTGATGGTCGCGTTGCAGCCCCGCTGGCAAACGTCAGCGCCTTCACAGGCGATGCTGAGATATTTTACCATAACGGACCGCGATCACGATGGTGGGCTTGATTCCGAGGCCACATTTCAGCGGCGTCCTATCCCTCACTCCCCCGGCCCCTCGCTCCCAGGGGGCGAGAGGGGAGAAACGCGGTCTGGCTCCTTTGTCTTTCACCCCTCGCCATGAGGGAGAGGGGCCGGGGGTGAGGGTTCTTCTCCCACCACTTTCTCGTAAAACGCAAGCGTCTGCCGCGCCACCTGCTCGTGCGCGAATCGCTTGATTACTTGAACCCTGCCGCGCGCCTGTCGTTGCGCCCGCAAGGCCGTATCGGAGAGCATGGCGCGCAACTGCCCGGCCAGCGCCGAAGCATCCCCTTCGCGGAACAGCCAGCCCACGCCGTCGAGCACTTCCGGGATCGCCCCGCTGTCTGACGCAACAACAGGCACGCCGCAGGCCATCGCCTCGATCAGCACGCGGCCAAACTGCTCTTTCCAGTTGGGCAGCGTGCGCGAGGGCAACACGAGGCCGTCGAGTTCCTGCAAGCGGCTCGGCATGTCCAGGCTGGAGACCGGTCCGGCAAACTCCACCGCCGCCGAGATTCCTAGCGACGCTGCCAGCCCTTCGAGCGACGCGCGCTCCGGACCCTGCCCGATGATGCGCAAATGCACGGGCAAGCCGCTTCCGGCAAGCTCCGCCGCTGCCCGGATGAGCAGATCGACGCCTTTTTCCGGCACGAGCCGCCCGGCGAAGCCGATCAGCGGCGTACCGCCCGGCTGGCGCGTTCGCTCGGCAGGTTGGAACAGGGCCGGATCGACGCCGAACTGCGGCACAACCGCCGATTTGCCACGATAGCCCTTCGCCGCCCATACGTCCGCCGCGCCCTGTGTGCCGAACAGCGCGCCCTGCACGTTGCGCAGCGCCCAGGCTTCGCCCCACGAGAACGGCGGCGGGTAGCGCCGCGCGATGTTCTGCCACGAGAAGAAGAGCGCCCGCGCGCCAGAACGTTTGGCCAGCCACAGCGCGTGCCACGTGGCCAGGTTATACGGCTCTTCGTCGATGTGGACGATGTCCGGGCGGAAGGCGCGCATGTGGCGGGCCAGCGTGGGCGTGTAGTGCAGGTGGAAGTTGCCGTTGAAGCGCAGCGGCTCGACGGCCAGCCGGTAACCGTCCGTGTAGGCGCGCTCCAGCCGTACTGGTCCGCTCGGATCGTTCCATACCGGCGGCGTGACGAGCAGCAAATCGAGGCCCAGGCGCGCCATTTCTTCCAGTTTGCGCTGGTAAATGCCCACCACACAGGCTTTGCTGATCATCAGGACGCGCATCGTTTCGATTCCGCCAGGTAGTGGCCCGTGAGAGCCTGTCACGCGGGGTGTACCATACCGCAAAAGCGGGCAGTGTGTCAGGGGCAGATGGCGACGGGTGGGGAGCGTCGGGCAAAAGACGGCCACTGACGTGTTGCATTGACGTGGGGCGCGGGCCACGGCGTGCTATAATGCGCCTCTGGCCCGAAACTGAAAAAGCATGGTTCGGTGTCTATGCTCAAGCCAAATCGGGCGGCGCTGGTCGCCGTCATCCTGTGGAGTCTGATCGCCGGGGCGGACCTGACGCGGGCGCAATCGCCGGC
>JADZBY010000106.1 GCA_020851855.1 Anaerolineae bacterium | reverse complement strand
TCTGAATCGACGCTTGAGCAAAGACTACGAACTCTTCACCCAAACCGGCGAAACCTGGATCTATCTGGCCATGTCGCGCCTCATGCTACGCCGTCTCGCACCACGTAATTGTTAAATTCGGTCTTTCCAGACGGCCTCTTAGCTGGACTTTGCACATCTCAACTCTGGGATTTCATCGATGCCACCAGCAAGGGCTACAACCTCGCTGGACTTCTCCAATGTGTTGAGATCACCCCGACATTCGAAAAGTCTGGGAGCTATTGATAGTCCACTGCTACTGATGCGGTCGCGATGCACATTGAGAGATCATTGTCATGTACAAAGTCCAGCTAGCTCTACCCACTGGAAATTCCCAGTTCGGGCGCACTCGATCTGGGCCAGGGGTATCGTTCAGCCCACTCTTGGCGGGTGGCACGACTCCCGGATGACGAGCTGCGTTTCGAGCTGGACGTGTTCGGGCGGCAGGTCGGGACTCTGGATACGTTCGAGAAGCATCCGCGCCGCCACCCTGCCCATCTCGGCCATCGGATGCCGCACCGTGGTCAGGCGCGGTGAGACAATGCTCGCGGTGGGGATGTCGTCAAAACCGACGACGGAGATGTCCTGGGGAACATGCAGACCGTGTTCGCGCGATAGCACTTCCATGACTCGGAACGCGATAGGGTCGCTGCTGGTCAGGATCGCTGTGGGCGGCTCGCGCAGCTCCAGCAGTCGTTGTGTGATGGCGCTTGGCTGTGGCCGGATGAAGTCGTCTTCGGGGACCAATTCCGGATCATACGGGATGCGAAATTCGGCCAGCGCGTCGCAATAGCCTTTGTTGCGCTCCACCGCCGTGTTCAGGTTCATCACGTCGGTGATGAACGCGATGCGGCGGTGGCCAAGCTGGAGCAGATAGCGCGTGGCGTCGTATGCGCCCTTACGATTGGTGATGCCCACCGACGGATCGCGCGGATCGGGGATGGCCTCTTCCACGATCACGTAAGGAAAGCCGGACGCGCGCAGCCGCTGCAAGTAGCTCTCGCGGCCCATCGGCACGACGAGCAGCAGCCCATCGGCAAAGCCCTGCATGATATTCGAGACGTATTCCGCCTCGCGGCCCCGGTGTCGGTGCGTCGTATAGAGCATCAGGTTGTAGTCTTTGGCCGCAAGCGCTTCTTCAAAGCCCCGGAAGATCTCGCCAATGTACTCCGTGCCGATGGCGTGGACGAGCACGCTCACGATGTTCGATTTGCCGGTGAGCAGGCTGCGCGCGTGCTGGTTGGGCGTATAGCCGAGTTGCTCCATGGCGCGCAGCACCCGCTCGCGCGTGCCGGGGCTGACATTCGCGTGATTGGTGGCCACCCGCGACACCGTGGAGTACGACACCCCGGCCAGCTTGGCGATGTCGATGATGGTGGCCCTGGACGGCTTTCTGGCTGTGTTCGCCACGCAGTGCACCTCGATGAGCGTGTGAGCGGCAATCTGGCCGGCCCCACACTGTCCTATGCGCTTCACACGAAGTCTATCACAGGGTCTTGCGGCTCTCAATGACCAGTGTCGTCCCGCTTGCAAAGGTTTGCAATCCATGCTACGCTGATAACTGCAAACCTTTGCAAGCGGGCGTTCCCTTTTTACCTCAAGCGCGCCGGTTTTTTTGGAAAGGACTTATGCCTATTGCCCCACCCGGTGACTCTCCCGCCGACCTCGCCTGTTTATGACCCGATCGGCTGAAGCAGCAAGGAGATTTCGTACCATGTCGTTAAAGAAGGGCCTTTCGCGTCGTGATTTCTTAAAGATCGCCGGCTTTTCGGTGGTCCCCCTGGCCGTACAGCACCTGCCGCTGTTCCAACGCCGAGCGCTGGCGCAGGCCGTCGAACTCAGCATGTGGACGTGGTACATCGAGCAAGAAGACGAATTTCCCCGCCTTGACGAAGAATTCAACGCCACCCACGACGACATCAAAATCCAGAACCGCATTTACGGCCTGACCGAATACCTGCCGGTGCTTGAATCGGCCATTGCGGGCGGCGTCGGCCCGGATATCCTCGGTCCCCATGTGCACGCCATCGAATACGGGCTGGCGGGGCAGACCGTCGACCTGAATGCGGCTATGGGCGAAGCGTTCATGAGCCAGTTCTTCCCGCCGACGCGCCGCCAGTTTGCGGCGGGCGATGCTCAATACGCGCTCGGCTGGATGGCGCAGACGTTCGGATTCTTCTCCAACCCCGCCCTGTTTGATCAGGCGGGCGTCGCGGCCCCACCCGAAACCTGGGATGAACTGATCGAGATATCGGATATCTTCAAGGGCAAAGGCATTCTCCCCTGGGTTTTCAACGAGTCCGACAAGTGGCTCGGCGCGGACTTCTTCCTGCCGCTCATCACGCAGGCGACGGATGATCCGAACCTCGTGTACGCGCTGGACGAGCACACCGATCCCGCCGTGTCGTGGAACAGCGAGCCGGTCATCGCCGCGCTGGGCCTGATCGACCGCCTCGTGAAAGCGGGCGTGTTCCAGGAAGGTGTGGTCGGCACGAACTGGGACCAGGCGACGGCGCTCTTTTATTCGGGCGGCTCTGCGATGTTCTTCGCCGGCTCGTGGGTCCCGCAGGGCATCGTCCAGAATGCGCCGCCGGAGTTCGCGTCGAGCTACCGCGTGTTCAAGACGCCCGCCTGGGCGCCCGGTAAGACACACTGGACCGGCAACCAGGCCGGTGCAGCGCTGGCCGTCAACGCCAAGGGCCAGGTCGATGCCGCCGTCGAGTACCTGAAGTGGCTGTACGAGCCGGACCGGTACGCGACGGCCATGAACAACTCGCTGTCGATGCCGTCGACCGAGGCGGCTGCCGAGCTGGTCAACGATCCGATCATGAAGGAAATGACTTCGTGGCTGCCGGAAGGCGCGCCGCACATCCTGTTCGGGGCCGGGTCGTGGGACGCGGTCAGCAATGCGGTGCAGGGCGTTTTTGCCCAGACGTTGACGCCGGAGCAAGCCGCCGAGCAGATGGAAAACGACGTGGTGGCCGTTCGCAGCCGCTAGCGCGTTCAAGATTCCTCTCCGCGCAGGATAGTTGGGGGTGGGGCGCGCCTCACCCCCGGCCCTGCGCATCCTAGGCCCTGAAGGGAGCACCTTGATCCGGGGAGAGGCGTATGACGTCGATCTGGCTCCGCCCGGCGGCTGGCTGGGCAAACTTCCGGACGCGCCGGAAGCTGACCGCGTACCTGTTCATCCTGCCCACGTATGTGTTCTTCATCGCGCTGATCGCCGTGCCGTTCTTCCGGGCCATTGGCATCAGCATGACACAGTGGGCAGGCTACGATACGCCGCAGTTCATCGGGCTGCGCAACTTTGAAAATCTGCTCAAAGACCGCATCTTCTGGATCGCCCTGCAGCAGACGTTCATCTTTACCATCGCCACGACGGTCTTGCAGACCATCATTCCCCTGCTGGTGGCCGTGCTGATCAACAACAAGTGGCCGGGCAGCACCGTGTTCCGCACCGCCCTGTTCATCCCGGTCATCATCTCGCTGGTGGTCAGCGGCCTGTTGTGGCGCATGATCTTCGACGCGAACTTCGGCGTCCTGAACAATATCCTGAAAGGGATAGGGCTGGGCGGTCTGGCCAACGCCTGGCTGGCCAAACCGGAGACGGCGATGGGGTCGATCATTGCCGTGTCGCTGTGGGCGTCGCTTGGCTTCTACATGCTGATCTTTTACGCGGGCCTGCAAAGCATCCCGATAGAGCTATACGAGAGCGCCAGCCTGGACGGGGCGAACGCGCGCCAGAAGTTGATGCACATCACCGTGCCGATGCTGTGGCCAATCACGACGGTGGTCATCATCATCAACGTCATCGGCGGCATCAAGGTTTTCGACATCATCTACATCATGACGACGGGCGGCCCGAACCACGCCACCGAGGTCCTGGGCACGTATCTGTACATCACGGCCTTCGGGGCGAGCGGCGGCGGCGCGCCCTCGATGGGCTACGCGGCTGCTATCGGCGTAGTCATCCTGGTGCTGGCCATGCTCGGCACGATCATCCAATTCCGTTTGACGAGGTCGCGCACCAATGTCTACTGAACCTGTGAAAACGGCCTATCTGGACAGTGCAACGCCGGTGGTGCGCACCTCGGCGCGCCGTGTGGATCGTTACCTGGCGCAGCGGTACGCCGGGCGCTCGACCGGTTACGCCATCCTGATCGGCCTCACCGTGCTCTCCATCTTCCCGCTGGTCTGGATGGTGCTCACGTCGCTGCGCGAGCGGCACAGTGTGTTCGGCGGGCCGCTCTTCCCGGAGCGTTTCACGTTGGACGCATACCAGTTCATGTTCAACGAGTTCCACATCGTCGACTACTTCGGGAACAGCATTCTCGTGACCGCCGTCACCGTGTTCGCCGTGGTGACGCTGGCCACGCTGACGGGCTACGCCTTTGCGCACCTCGAATTTTGGGGCAAAGAGATCATCTTCCTCTTCCTTCTGGGCACGCTCATGGTTCCGCCAACGGTCTTGCTGCTGCCGCTGTTCCTGCAACTGCGCGACTTCGGCCTGATCGACAAGCAACTGGGCTTGATTCTGGCGTATATTGGCGGCGGGCTGGCCTTTTCCGTCTTCCTGATGCGCTCGTTCTTCAAGACGCTGCCCACCGAGCTGATCGACGCCGGGCGCGTGGACGGTGCGAGCGAGTTCGGCATCTTCTGGCGGATCATGCTGCCCCTGGCGCGGCCCGGCATCGCGACGGTGCTCATTTTTCAGTTCAGCGGGACGTGGAACGAGTTCATTTACGCCGCCACGTTGATCCACACGCCAGAAATGCGCAACCTTCAGCCCGCCATCTTCTCGATGGTCGGGCGCTATTCGACCAACTGGCCCGCGCTCACGGCGGCGCTGACCCTGTCCGTGCTGCCGATCATCGTCGTGTACATCTTCATGCAGCGCCAATTCGTGGCGGGCCTCACGGCAGGCGCAGTCAAGCAGTGACAACTGAGAACTGAGAAGCTCATGCCAGTCATCAACGCCTTTCGTTCCGTCGTTATCGCGGTGAGCCGCCCAGAGCGCGCCGTGGCCTTTTACCGGGATTTGCTCGGTTTTCCGGTGCACGCCCAGGAGAGCGCCGGCCAGGGTTGGCGCGCGGTACTGGACGCCGGGGACGGGCACACGATCACGCTCGTCGCCGGGCCGGGGCCTGCGCGCGCCAGCCGTTGGATCGCCGACGATGTGCAGACCGGCCTGCGCCATATCGGGTTCAAAGCCCGAGACGTGGACGCCGCCACGGCGCGGCTCAAGGCGGCGGGTGTGCGTTTCACGCTCGACCCGCTCGACGCCACGGGCGGCGTGCGAATCGCCTTTTTCACCGATCCGGACGGCGCGCTGCTGGAAATCGTGCAGGGCGCGCTGACGTACCATGCCGACGGCCCGGCAGTGGCCGATCTGCCGCCCGCCGCGCCCGAAGGGGATGCGCTGCGCTTTGACCATCTGGCCATCACGGTGTCCGATCTGGCGCGGGCGCAGGATTATTACACCGGGCAGCTCGGCTGTCCGATGATCGGGCAGTTGTTCTTCCACGACGAGCGCGGCTTCACCATCACGTACCTCAAAGCGGGCACGGCGGTGCTGGAATTGTTCAGTTTCTCCGCGCCAACGCAGCCGAACTACTATGAGTCCACGCCGGACGTGGTCGGGCTGAAGTATCCGGTCTTCGAGGTCGCGCCGCCAACGCCGGGCGAGACGATGCTCAGCGCCCCGGACGGCGTGCAGTTGGCCGTTGCGCCCGCGGCCAGGAATGTTGAGGCGTAAAGAAGCTATGGCGCTCAAAGCAGCAATCATCGGCGCGGGCGAGATCGCGAAACGGGCGCATGCGCCTGGTTACCTTCAGGCCGGGGCGGACGTGGTCGCCCTGTGCAGCCGACCCGGCGCTGATCTGGACGGACTGGCGGCGGCCTATCACATCGAACGCTGCTACCACGATTGGCGGCGGCTGCTGGATGACGGCGGCTTTGACGTGGTGAGCATCTGCACACCACCCGCCCTGCACGCCGAGATGGCGGTCGAGTGCGCCCGGCGCGG
>JADZBY010000105.1 GCA_020851855.1 Anaerolineae bacterium | reverse complement strand
TACCACTCGCCGCTTACGGGCGGGATGGGCGGCCCGACCGCCACCTCGTAACTGAAGCGAATGGTCGACCGCTCGGTCCACTCGAAGTACTCGAGGCGTATGGTGTGCAGTCCGGCGGCGAGCGGCACATCGATCACAAATTCGCGCAGGGATTGTATCTGCCACTGGTTGATGACCAGCGCATCGTCGATGTACAGCCGCACGCCGTCATCCACCGCCACACGGAAGCGGTAGGTGGCCGCCTGGAACGGGATCACGGCGGTCCAGCGCGCGCTGAAATAGTCCGGGAAGACGGTGAAGTTGTCCGGCGAGCCGAGGCCCCACTCGTAGTTGATCTGGTATTCGGCGCGCGTCAGGACCGGCGCACCGGCAAGCTGCGGGTTGTTGAAATACTGCGCCGTCCACGAGCTGCTGGGGGCGAGGATCGATTGCCAGGTCACGGAGATGACCGCGTCGCCCGCCGCCTGGAAATAGTCCACCTGAATGGCGTGGTTGCCGGCGGCCACCTGCGCATCGACGGTATAGGTCGTCGCCGCCTGGGCGCGCCACTGGTCCAAAATCAGCACGCCGTCCAGGTACAGCCGCACGCCGTCATCCACCGTGACCTGAAAGCGGTACGTTCCCGCGTTCATGTACTGGATAGCGACCCACCGGGCGGACCAGAACTGTGAACCGATGCCCGGTCCCGGTGGATTCGGCCCCCAGTTGAAGATCACCGCCGGATCGATGCGGGTGAAGACGGGCGCGCCCTGCAGGTTGGGATTCGCGTAGTAGGAACCCGTCCAGTTTGTTCCCGTTTCTGCCGCCTGCGCCGGTTGCGCGAAGCCGAGCATGGCAGCCAGCAGCGCCACGCACATCAAGACCGCTACGCCACGGGCGACACGTTGGGACATCGCTGCGCTCCTCAAACCTTGTGAATAGCCACCGATCCGCACGCCTGCTCTGCTCATCATTCTACCTGATAATCCATCTTGCCCATTCCGACCATACCCTACGCCTGCCGGGCTTTCGGGCAACCATCGGCCTTTGCCCTGCGCCCGGCGTGAATGTCCATCTCACTCACATCTTCTGAGCTTATTATAGGCAAGCAGACAGACAAAGCCAGCGCCGGACACCGCACACGCCCTACCCGGCGGCGGCCCGGTGAGCAAAAGAATGTGAGGCTCTCGCGAAAATTCCGTGAATTTGCTCGCGGGGACAGGCACGGCAAATTGAGTGTTGGGCAGGGTTGGTTATAATAGTAGACAAAGTGCTTACAGGCGATTCTCCCAACGTTTTAGGCTTGGCGAACGAAAAAAGTGACCATGCACACAGCGCCAGGTGCGGTAGCGGATACGCCACCGATGCCGCCCATAATCTGCCAGACCACAATTTGCTGCATCCGCTTCTCTCTTTCGATTTCAGGTAGCGCGCGGCGCGTCGGGCAGATCAGCACGGCTTTCACCTGGTTTGCGAGGCGTACTGAGACGGCACGGTAAGCGTACATGACATCGCGGCCCGGCGCTCACGAACGGATTCCCCCACCGAACCTCGCCCGGTTCGCGCTGGCCGTCGTCCCGGCTCTGGCAGCGCTCGCCCTGGGCGCACTGCTCGCTCACTACACACGCTCGCCGGCCAACGACGCCGCCGGAATCATCTTCGCCATCCTTTTGTATGTCGCGTTGGGGTTGCTGGAGTTCCGCCCGCGCACCGGCGTGTATTCGGGCCTGCTCAACGTGGTCCCCGTCGCCGCCTTTTTTGCGATGGGCGCGTGGGCCACGCTGATCGTGCTGGCGGCAGGGGCCGCCCTGGTCGAAGTGGGCCGGCTGCTGCTGTGGAAGCCGCTGCGCCAGCAACGCCGCTCGGCCAGCGAAGCCGTGCTTGCGGTCATCTGGAATGTTGGCGTCAAGGGGCTGTGCGTTTTTGTGGTCGGCCTGCCCTACGTCGCCCTGGACGAGCCGCTGCCTTTCACCGCCATCCGCTTCGACCGCTTCGGCATGTACGTGGTGCTGGCGCTGGCTTTTGCCTTGCTGTATACCGCCCTCGTCATGCTGACGCTGCGCGTGTTCGAGGGGCGCTCACTGGACCGGCGGCACGTCGCTGCGCTGCCTCGCTTCTTCCTGATCGATGCCGTCAGTTTCTTGCTGGGTATGTTGGTCGCCTCGTCCTACTTCGACGAGCAGTTCGGGACTGTGCTCAGCCTCACGGGCGGCATCTTGATCTCCGGCGCGCTTCTCCGCCGGCTGGACCGCTCCGAGCTTGAAACCGAGCAGCGCCTGGAAGAACTGGCCATCCTGAACCGCATCAGCAGCGCGCTGTCGAGCAGCCTGGCGCTCCCAGAGCTGTTGCAGAGCGTGTACGATCAGGTGTCGAGCCTGATGCACATCCCGATCTTCTCGATTGCCATCTACGATCCCGAATCGCAGCACATCGATTTCCCGTTCTTCATTCAAAATGGTGTGCCACAACCTCACCCATCGCGCCCGATGGCCAACGGTGTGACCGATTACATCCTGCGTACGGGCAAGCCGGTGTTGATAAGCGGCCTGACGGTAGACGCGGTTGACCGGCAGCTGGCGCGGATGGGCATTGAGCGCCTCGGCCTCGGCGCATTGTGTTACGCGGGCGTGCCGCTCATCGCCGATCAGGAAGTGCTGGGCGTGCTGGCGGTCCAGAGCATCGACAATCCCCAGGCGTTTGGCCAGGCGGAGCTATCCCTGCTCTCGACGGTGGCAGCGCAGGCGGCGGGCGCGTTGCGCAACGCAAACCTGTACAACCGCGTGTACGAGCTGGCCGACAAGCTGGCGCTGCTCAACAACGTGTCGTCGGTGGTCACGGCAAGCATTGACCTCGACAAGGTGCTGAACACGGTGTGCGCCATCGTGATCGAGGTCGGCTACGCGGACAAAACCGGCATCTTTCTGGCCGACGAGAGCGGCAAGCACCTGAGCCTGGCCTATGCCATCGGCCTGAGCGACGACTACATCGCCCAGTTCCAGGAAATCGTACACCAGGACGACGGCAGCGGGCCGATTCAAATCCTGAGCCAGACGGAGCCGGTCGCCATCTCCGATGTGCACGCCGATCCGCGCGGGCGTGGCTGGCGCAGCCTCGCCGAAGTGGAAGGCTACACCGGCTTGTTGGCCGTGCCGCTCGTCGCCAGCGAGCAGGTCATCGGCTTCCTGGCCATGTTCTACCAGCAAGCGCACCAGTTCTCTAAAACGGAGCTGGACCTGATGAACACGCTGGCCAACCAGGTGGCCGTGGCGGTGGCCAATGCGCGCCTGCACGAGGATACGCGCGCCCGCGCTTACGAGCTGTCGCGGTTGGTCGATGCGTCGCGGGCGTTTACCTCGACGCTCGATTTGAGCGACGTGGCCGAGAAGGTCTTCGACGAGCTATCGGACCTGCTTCACCCGGACTCGCTGACGCTGCGCCTGTTGGAGCCGGATGGCGCGCTCGTCTTGCTCGCCCAGCGTGGCCTGAACACGCCTTCCCGCCAGACGCCGCCGCCCAGCGTCGAACTGGCGCTTCAGTCGGGCAAGTCGATCATGCTGCCCCAGGACAGCGCTGATGTGGATGCGCTGCACGACCAGGGCTTGCAGAGCCTGCTCGTCATCCCGCTGGTCAGCCAGGAAAAGGCGTTTGGCGCGCTGTCGCTCGGTTATCGCAAAGCGCGCGCCGTCACGGGCCGGCAGCGCCAACTGGTCGAGGCTATGGTCAACCAGGCGGCGACGGCCATCCGCAACGCCCAGTTGTTCAGCCAAACCGATGCGGAACTGGATAACCGCGTCGCGGAGCTGTCGTCCATCGAGGCCATTTCACGCAAGATATCCGGCTCACTGGACCTGGACGCCATCATCGCGGATGTGCTGGAGACAGCCTTGCAGGTGACGCGGGCGGACCTGTGCGGATTCGCCCTGGTCACCGAAGACCCGGAGAGCCTGTCGCTCGTGGAGCGCTACCGGCAGGGCGATTTGCTGCCGCCCATCGTGCAATCGGTGCGCCGCAACGAGGGCGTGATCGGGCGGGTGCTGCGCAGCGGCGAGATCGCGAACATTGGCGATACGGACGCCGACCCGGACTATTACCCGTCCAGCCTGCCGCACATGCGCTCGGAACTGTGCGTGCCGATCATCAACAACGGCGAGCGGGTCGGCGCGCTCAACGTCGAGAGCAGCCGCCGCGACGGCTTCACCAAATCGGACGAGCGCTTCCTGGTGAACCTGGCCGAGCACGCCGCCATCGCGCTGGGCAATGCGCGCCTGTTCAACGAGCGCCAGCAGCAGATCGAGACGCTGATCAAGCTCAGAAACCTGTCCCTGGAGCTGCTCTCGTCCTCGACGCTCCAGGAAGTGATGAACCTGATCGTCGAATACACGCTGATCATCGCCCAGGCCAAGGACGTGCACCTGTACCTGTACGATGCGGCGACCGATACGCTGACCTTCGGGGCCAGCCTGTGGCTGGATGGGCGGCAAAACGTCGAGGCCAGCCGCCCCTCGCGCGATGGGCGCACCTATCAGGTCGTGCATTCGCGGCGGATGCTGCTCATCCCGGTCATGCGCGACATCCAGGCTCCGGGCGAGTTTCGCACGGTGGGGTATGGGGCCATCGCGCGCATCCCGTTGCGGCGCGGCGATCAGGTCTTTGGCGTCCTGATCATCACCTGGCGCGACGCCCATTATTACACCGACAACGAAACGCGCATCTTCGACCTGGTGGCCAGCCAGGCCGCCATCGCCATCGAGAACGCGCGTCTGTTCGAAGAAGTGCGCGCCGGACGCGACCGGATGCAGCTCATCATGGACTCGGCGCGCGACGGCATGGTGCTCATCGATCAGAAGGGCACGCTGGCGCTGGCTAACCGGGCGGCGGAGCACCTGCTCGGCTATCCGCTGCACCATTTCACCGGCCAGAACGTGCTGCGCCTGATCGTGCGCGTCCGCCGCGAGCTGACCGGCATCCCCAACCTGGAATTTTGGATCGCGCAGGTCCGGCAGATGTTGGCCGAAGTGCGCGCTTCCCCGACGCGGCTGACCCGGCGCGCTTACCAGGTCCAGTCCGGCGGGACGACTCGCGATGTAGAAGAGATCACGCTGCCGGTGCAAGGCAACGAGGGCGAAACCGGCGGGCGGCTGCTCGTCCTGCGCGATGTCAGCCAGGAAATGGCGCTCAAGCGCTTCCAGGACGACATGACCGATACGCTCGTCCACGACCTGCGCAGCCCGGCGCTCGGCATCAAGGGCAACCTCAACTTCATCCGTGACCTGATCGAGATGGAGATGTACGCCGACCTGGGCACGAGCATCGCGGCGGCGCTCGATCATGTCGAGATGCAGTTGCGGCTGGTCGATTCGCTGCTCGACATCCGCAAGCTCGAAGCCGGGCAGATGCTTCTGCACCAGAACGCCGTATCGTTGCACGCGATGGTAGAAAAGAGCATCGCCGCGCGGCTGAGTGCGGCGAACAACGAGCACATCCGCGTCATAAACCGCGTCCCGGTCGATTTCCCGCTGGTCAGCATTGACGAATACCTGGTCAGCCGGGTCGTCTCCAATCTGCTGGACAATGCCATCCGGCACACGCCGAGTCAGGGTGAGGTGCGCATCGAGGTTGCCACGGAGCAGGTGAACGGCTCGCTCGCCCAGGGCTATCAGGCGCGCATGGCCGTCGTGGATACCGGCAATGGCGTGCCGGTGGACATGCGCGAGCGCATCTTCGAGAAATTTGTCCAGGTGCAAGGCTCGGCGCTGCGCGGGCGGCGTGGGACCGGCATCGGGCTATCCTTCTGCAAACTCGCCGTGGAAGCGCATGGTGGTAAAATCTGGGTAGAAAACGGACCAGAAGGCGGCGCGGCGTTCGTCTTCACGCTGCCGCTCGCTACCTGACAGACGACAGACTCCCGAACAGAAAGCGCGACCATCATGCCCAATTCCGACCCCGATCTCGCCCTGCAAGAGCTTGAGGTCCGGCGCGCCACGGCGGAAAATTCGTTGCAGATTGCGCTTGTCGCTCACCGACATGGCGACTGGGCCGCCGCCCTCAGCGCCCTGGCCGAGGCGATCAGCTTTGACCCGCAGCGCCCCGATCTGTACAGCACGCGCGGCCTGTGCTTTCTGGAACTCCACCGGCTGGCCGACGCCGAGGCCGATTTCCGTCGCGCCCTGGAGCTTGACACGTCGCACTGGCCCGCGCGCTACGGACTCGGCATGATCGCCGTGCTGCGCGGCAACCTTGCGGCGGCGCACGATTACCTGTTGAACGGTGCAGGGCAGTTTTCCGGCCCCCTGCTCATGGTGCGCGATGCCAGCCGCGAGACGATGTTGGGCAATTTCACCGAAGAGATCGTGGACATGGTCATCCACGACGTGCGCAGCCCGCTGACCGGCATCGTCAGCAGCTTGCGGCTGGTGCAGGATATGGTCGAATCGGGCGATACCGAGGACGTGGCGCAGGTGGTGGACATTGCGCTGACCAACGGCAATACCCAGTTGCGCCTGATCGAGACGCTGATCGAGCTGCGCGAGATGGAACTGGGCCGCCGCCTGATCCGCCCGGTTCCCGTGACGTTGCACGTCGTGGTGGAAAGCGCCCTGCCAGAGCGGCAAGCGCACGCCGCCGAGCACAGCATCCGTTTGCTCAACCGGGTCGGGCGTGATCTGCCGCAGGCATTGGGCGACGAGACGCTGCTGACGCGAGTCGTCGGCCACCTGCTGGACAACGCGCTGCGCCACACGCCCACCGGCGGCGAAATCCGCATTGAGGGCCGTGTGCTCCGCCCGGATGGCGGCGAGCGCACCTTTGTAGAGCTGAGCGTGACCGATACCGGCAACGGCGTGCCGCACGGCGTGCGCGAGCTGATCTTCGGCAAGTTCTACCAGGTCCCCAAGTCGGCGTTGCGTGGGCGGCGCGGTCCGGGCCTGGGCCTGACCTTCTGCCGGCACGCACTGCAAGCGCTCGGCGGGCGCATCTGGGTCGAAGACGGCCCGGAAGGCGGCGCGCGCTTCGTCGTCGTGCTGCCTGCCGCCGGCCCGTCGGGCGCGTTTGGCGAGGATGGCGGATGACGAACAACGCGAACCAGGGCGATCCGCCCCACAGCGAAGGGCGCGGCATTGCGCGTGGCCTGGGGCTGAAGGCGGCGACGGGCGAGCAATATTACCGCCGGGCGCTCAAGAACTTCGAGGCGCACAACCTGGACGACGCCCTGGCCGACATTTCCGAGGCGATCTACTACAGCCGCCACAACCCGGATTACTACACGACGCGCGGCCTGTTCTTCGTGGAGATGGAGCGGCGGCAAGAGGCCGAGCAGGATTTTGCGTACGCGCTCCGGCTGAATAAACGGCAAGGGCTGGCGCACTTTGGGCTGGGCATGTTGCGTTTCGGCGAAGGCGACTACGACGCCGCGCAGGCGCACTTCCTGGAAGCGCTCAAAGCGCCGGGCGCGCGGCGGGCCGAGGTGCACTTTTACCTCGCCGTGACGCGCCACCAGCTTGGCGACGACATCCAGGCGTTGCAGGACATCGACCGCGCGCTCACGTTGTTTCCAGCGAACGACAAGCGTCTAAAAGATGCGCGCGCCTGGCGCAAAGAGATCGAGGGCCAAGTGCCCGACGCCGTGAAAAAGGCGAGCAAGCCGGCGAAAAAAGGCAAAGCGGGCAAAAAAGACACCGCCGAAATCGAGTCGGGCGCGCCGCCTGCCAAAGCCGACAAGAAGAATACCGCCTCAAAACTCCCGCCTGGCCGGTCATAAGGCGCACGCACAGACCCGGTGTGCGACGGGCGGCGTTACAATTCTTTGCGGATTCCCTTAGTCGCTCGTTTTCTGCCCTGGAGATACGCCACCATGGTCCACTCGGTCGTCGTCGGCACGCCGCTGACCGCGCAGGCGCTTGACGTGTTGCGCCATGCCCCGGACGTGACCCTCGTTGAGACGTTCGACCCGGAGCGCATCCGCCGGGCGCTGCCCACCGCCGACGCGCTCATCATTCGCGATGAGCTGGCCATCGACGCCGCACTGCTCGACACGGCAACGCGCCTGAAGGTCATCGGGCGCGCCGGAGTCAGCCTGGCCGGCTTTGACATGGAGCGGGCCACGGCGCGCGGCATCATCGTCATGAACACGCCCGGCGTGAATGCCATCTCGACCGCCGAATACACCTTTGCCCTGATGCTCGCCCTGGTGCGCCGCGTGGTCACCGGCCACCATGACCTGCGCCGGGGCGAATGGACGCGCGAAGGCCACACCGGCATGGAACTCTACGGCAAGACGCTGGGCCTGATCGGGCTAGGCAGAGTGGGCCGGCAGGTGGCGGAGCGGGCGCTGGCCTTCGGCATGGACGTGATCGCTTATGACCCGTATGTCGCAGAGAGCCAGCTGAACGGCTTGCGCGCTAAGCTGGTCGGCTTGGACGAGATTCTGGCCCGCAGTGACGTGATCAGCCTGCACTGCGCGCCGACGCCCGAAACGGAACATGTTCTCGATGCCGAGGCGTTCGCACAGGTGAAGCCGGGCGTGTGGATCGTGAACGCGGCGCACGGGCAGGCCATCCACGAGCGCGCGCTGGCAGAAGCGCTCCAGGATGGGCGTGTGGCGGGGGCGGCGCTCGATGTGTTCGCGCACGAGCCGCCGGTTGGCTCGCCGCTCATCGGCCTGCCCAACGTGATTCACACGCCGCACATGGGCGATTCGACCAGCGAAGCCCAGCGCGACGTGAGTATGCACATCGTCGGTCAGGTGCTCGATGCGCTGCGCGGCGTGGATTACCGCAACGCGGTGAACATGCCGTTCTTGCCGGGGCGCGCCTTCGAGGCCATGCAGCCGTACCTGAACCTCGCCGAGCGCATCGGGGCGTTGCAACACCATCTGGCGCGGGGCCGCATCCGCCGCGTGGCGGTCGAATACCGAGGCGACGAGTTGGATGGCATGGTCAAGCCGCTGACGGTCGCGCTGCTCAAGGGGATGCTCGCGCCGGTGCTGGGCGACTCGGTGAACTACATCAACGCGCCGCTGGTGGCTATGGAGCGCGGCATCCACGTCACCCAGACGAAGGACCTGAACGCAACCGATTACGCAAACCTGGTGAGCTGCGAGGTGAACTGGGAAGGCGGCCAGCGGCAGGTGATCAGCGGGGCGCTGTTCAACCGCCGCGAGCCGCGCATCGTCCAGATTGACGAGTACCTGGGCGACTTCGTGCCCAGCGGCATCATGCTCATCTTCGGCAGCTACGACGTGCCGGGCGTCATCGGCAAGGTGGGCACGCTCATGGCGCAGCACGGCCTGAACATCGCATCGTGGCGCACCGGGCGCTCCGAAAAGGGCGGGCACACGCTGAGCATCGTCACGCTCGACCATCCCCTGCCGGAAAACCTGATGGACGAGTTCCGCACCCTGGATTTTGTCCGGCACGCCACGCAGGTGATCCTGCCCTGAGCCGGGCGGGCCTGAGCGTCAGCTACCCTGCACCTGGGCCAGAATCTCGTCGATCTGGTCGGCCAGCGGGTCATGCACGATGTTGTACAGGCGGCGCGCCTCGCGAAGGTAGCGAATCCGGCCATCCTGGTCGTTGCGCACCTCAGCGATGCTCGCCCGAACCATGAGCGCGTCGGCCTGGCCTTTACGATAGCCCCACTTGCGCGCCAGCCCTTCAGATTCGGCGGCGGCAGTCTCGGCCTCGTTCAGGCGGCCCAGGCGGAAATAGGCCTCGCCCAGCCGGGACAGCGTGCGCGCCACGATCTCCTGGTCACGGACGGCGCGCGCCACCTTGAGCGCCTCATCCAGCACGCTCACGGCCTCATCCAGCCGGTTCTGCGCCACCAACGTGCGCCCCAGGTTGGAGCGGAACATCGCCGCCCACTTCGGATCGGGCTGATTTTCGATCTCCTGAAGCGCCTGCCGGTACAGAATCTCGGCCTTTGTGTAATCGCCCAGTTCATGATACGCCTGCGCCAGATTGTTGGTCTGCACGCCGATCATGATCGGGTCCTTCAGGTCGCGGCTGATGGGCAACGCCTGTTCAAGAAGCCGGATCGCCTCACGCGGCTGGCCAACCATGATGTGATACCAGGCGTAATTGCCCAGCCGCAGGCTTTCCACGCGGCGCTGGCCGTTCTGGCGGGCCAGATTGAGCGCTTCCTCGTAGAAGGACTTTGCCGTCTCAACTTCGCCCAGGTCGGTGTACAGGTTGGCCACGTTGGAGAGGACCAGCCCGCGCGTTGCGGCGTCGCGGACCTGGCTCAAGAGCACAGTGGCACGCTCGAAGTCCGGCATGGCCGCGTTCAGGCCGGACAACATGCGCCGCGTCATGCCCATGTCACACAGCAGGCGCGCCATCTGGGTATGTTCGCCCGCCTTGTCAAAGAGGGCGAGCGCCTGCTGCCACTTTTCCAGCGCGCCCGGCCAGTCGCCGCGCTTGTGGAGCGCCGCGCCGATGCGCCGCAAGGTATGCGCACGACCGGCGAAGTCTTCTTCGCCGGCCTGATTGAGCGCTTCTTCGAAGAGGGCGAGCGCTTTTTCCGCCTGTCCGGCATCCTGGTACAGCCCGCCGAGGACGATCATGGCCCGTGTTCGCTCGGCGTCGTCTTTGATCTTATTCGTGTAGATGTCGAGCGCCGCTTCCAGCGCGGCGATGGCGTCGTCGCTGTTGCCAAGCGCCTGGTGGACGCTGCCCAGCACGGTCAGCATCTTGCCTTCCGTGGTCGCGTCGCCGGCAGCGCGCGCCTGTTCCAGCACGCGCGTGGCCAGATCAAGCGCCTCGGCAGAGCGGCCCAGTTGGGTGAGCGCCGCCGCCTCGTTGGCGCGCACGCGCGTGGCGTCGTATTCGGGCGGCAGGATGGCCACCTGCTCGGCCAGGTTTTCGGCGCGGCGGTATGAGCGCAGCGCCTCTTCCATGGTGCCCTCTCGGAAGAGCTGGTCGGCCAGCATGACCGACCACAGCAATTCCTGGGTGGGCTGGTTGTTCTGTTCGGCGAGGCGCACGGCCTGCATCAGGTATTTTCGGCCCTGATCGGGATCGTTCAGGGCCAGATGCGCCTGCCCGATGCGGCCCAGAAGGTATGCGGCCTGCTGGGCATGGCCGAGGGCCTGCGGCGCGGCCTCTTTGAGCAGGCGCAGGGCATAGGATGGGTTGTGCTGCTTGAGAAACACGTCGGCAAGGTTGCCCAGCGCCAGCGCCACGGTCGCGCTGTCATTCGCCTTGCGCGCCAAATCGAGCGCCTGCTCGGAAAGGTTCTGCGCCTTCGCCAGGTCGCCGCGCCGGACATTGTATGCGCCCAGGTTGAGCAAGGCGCGCGCCCGCCGAAACACCTCGCCGGACGCATCGGCCAGCCGCAGCGCCTCGTTGAACGCTTCTTCGGCCTGTTCAAAGCGGTTCTGATCGGCGTGCAGCGCCCCGATCAGCCCCAGGAAGATTTCCTGGGCGTGTGTCGCGCCGCTTTGCCGGGCCTGCTCCAGCCCTTCCGCGTAGTGGCGCATGGCCTCGTCGGGGCGGTGGTTGCGGCGCGCCTCGTCGCCCGCCTCAAGGTATTGGCGAAGCTCATCTTCCTGGGTCTTGTTCTGTGCAGGGGCGCCAGTCAGGCGGGTCCAGAAGTCTTTGATGGGCATTGTCGTCCTCAGTTTTCTGCGAAGCGGTCGTAATCCGCCTGAAAGATTTCTGTGTTGCGGTCGAGCATCGATGGCGTCGATCATAAACGGTCAACAGGGGCTTTTCAAGCGCGGGAGAGGTGGCGGCAGGGCAATCGCTTCGAAACATCCTCACCCCCGGCCCCTCTCCATGTCCGCCACCCCAAAGGGGACCCCGTCGGCATGGAGAGGGGAGATCGCCGGACTGGAAGGCGCGGTATTTCCCCCTCTCCCAGCCGTACTCGGCGGTCGGGAGAGGGGGCCAGGGGGTGAGGGCAAGCCGCTCTAATCAAACCGGATGCGCGGGTCGAGCCACGTGTACATCACGTCGACCAGGATGTTGCCCGCGATCAGGAATATCGAGTACAGGATCGTCACGCCGACCAGCAGGTTGTAGTCGCGCACCGAGATGCTGCTGACGAACACGTCGCCCAGGCCGGGGATGGCGAAGATGCGCTCGATGATGAGCGTGCCGGTGAGCACAGCCGCCAGTTGCGGGCCGATGATGGTCACCACCGGGATCAGCGCGTTCTTGAGAGCATGGATGTAGATGATCGTGCGCTCGCGCAGGCCCTTGGAGCGCGCCGTGCGAATGTAGTCGTCGCCCAGCACCTGGAGCACGCTGGCCCGCGTCAGGCGCGCCAACCCGGCAGCGATGCCCACGCCCAGCGTGGCGATGGGCAACAGCGCCCGCCCGAGGAAATCCCAGCTCAGGATGTCGGCGGATTTCCAGATAGCCGGGTTCGGGCCGGGCAACAGGCCGAGCTGCACCACGAAGACGATGATCAACGTCGGGCCGAGGACCAGCGTCGGAATCGAGTTGAACAGCGCCGAAGCAAAGGTGATCGTGTAATCGACCGGGTTGTTGCGGTTGAGCGCCGACAGCACGCCGAGCGGCACGCCGATGATGTAGCCGAAGATCAGCGAGATGATGCCCAGGCGCATCGATACCGGCAGCCGGTCCCCGATGAGCGACGAGACGGACTGGCCGAGCGTTGTGCGCCCCAGCGACAGGCCGAAGTCGCCGCGCAGCACGTTGAGCAGGTACTCGAAGAACTGGCTGCGCGTCAGGTCCGAATAGAGCACCGGCGTGGATTGCAGGCAGCGCACCGGCTGGCCGTTCACCTGGAGCCGCGTCTCCCGCCGCTCGGTGACGACGCGCAGCAGATGCCAGCCATCGTAGGTGTCCACAATCTCGCTCGATGGCTTCTCGGTATTGCCCTGCCGGACCGCGTCACAATCTGGCAGCGCCGGGTAGCGCACGACCAGCGGCGCGTTGTAGTCCGGCGCGCTGCCATCGCCCGGAAAATTGAGCAGCATGGGTTTGTCCAGGCCATACCGGGCGCGCAGCGCAGTGCGGATTTCTTCGGGCATGGTGCGCGAGCCGAGGAAGTCGAACGGCCCGCCCGGCACGGCGCGCACCAGCAAAAAGCTCACGAAAATGATGGCGAAGAGCACCGGAATCCCGATCACGATGCGCCGCAGCACAAACTTGAGCATCTTGGAGTTGCCCAACATGCCTGCCAGCGTCCGTAACACGTTCGTCCTCATTACTGTCTGTCCTCTCGCCACCCACTCAGGACGCCGGAGCCAGATCGCTTTCCAGAAGGAAGCCAGTCTGGCCGGCGCACGATGTTTGAATGTAGATATTCGGGTCCCGTGGATTGTTCGGATTGTTCATCAGCGTCTGGATGCTGATTGTCTCGCCGTCAGGGCATACTTCGGGCAACGGGTCGCTCGACGCATCCGTATTCCGCCACATCTTCGCGCCGCTGCCGTCTGCGCTCTTGACCACCGCCGACTCGTACTGCGCAAACCGGGACAGGTTGAAATCTGCCGCCCAGCCGCGCATCGGACATTCCACGAGGTAATAGATCGTCTCGTCGTTCGGGTCGGCTGTATTGCGCGAAATGTCGATGATGGGCACTTTGGAGTTCGGGAAGCAGGTCACGTTGCCTGAGACGCCGGGCCGGAAAGGTCCGGGCAGGGGCGGCATGTTGATGCCGGCGAAATTGGACACGCCGACCATGATCGCCGTATCGCCCACCTTGAAGCGCGTCTCCAGGGACAGCGGCGTCGGCGTGATGGTCGGTTCGGGCGTCGCGGTGAGGCGGATGAAGAGCGTATCGTTCGCCGTACAGGCCAGGATGGCCAGCAACAGGCTGAGCGCCACGGTGGACAGGGCGAAGGGTGTGCGGCGGGTTGTTGTACGTCGGGGCATGGAGTCCAGGGTCATCCTCTCTACCGCTCACCTGCCGCGCAGGCTGGGATCAAGCGCATCGCGCAGGCCGTCCGCGAGGAAATTGAAGGCCAGCACGGTCAGCGTCAGCATCAAACCGGGGCCGAGCACCATGTGGGGCGTCGAGGCAAAACCGCGCCGTTGGGCGTCTGCGATCAGGCTGCCCCAGCTTGGCACGGGGGGGTTCACGCCGATGCCCAGGAAGCTGAGCGCCGATTCGGTGAAGATGAAGCCGGGCACGGCCAGGCAGCCCACCACCACGAGCGGCCCCAGGATGTTGGGCAGAAGGTGTGTGAAGATGATGCGGTTGTTGCGCGCACCGATGGACCGCGCCGCTTCGACGTATTCTTTGTTCTTCTGGCCGAGAATCTGCCCGCGCGAAAGGCGCGCAATGCCGATCCAGCTCAGCAGGCCGATGACGATGAACAGGAAGAACAGCCCGCCCATCGCCCGGTCAATATCGACCAGGGTTCGCCCCAACGGCCCGACCGTCTCGCGGTAATCCGAGAGGGCTTTGAAAAACGTCTGAAGCAAAATGATGAGCGCCAGATCGGGGATGGCGTACATGAAGTCCACAAAGCGCATCATGAGGTTGTCCAGCCGCCCGCCGTAGTACCCGGCCACGACGCCGTAGGCAACGCCCACCAGCATACTGACTGCCGCGCCGACCACGCCCACCGCCATCGACACCCGCGTGCCATAAATGATCCGGGTGAAAAAGTCGCGGCGGACTTCGTCGGTGCCCAGGATGAAGCACCATTGGGGGTCCTGGCGGCGCGGGTCGAGGCTGCACGTCATCGGCGCGGCAAAGGCCATGCCGGTCCCTTCGTGCTGAAAGTAGGGGTCGTCGAGAAAACCTAAGCGCTGCCAGAAATCGGCGGTGAGGGCGAGGAAGATCAGGCCGATGATGAAGATGAGCGACAGCACAGCCATCCGGTTGCGCCGGAATTGGACCCAGGCATCCAACCAGGGCGTGCGTGCGACATATTGTTCTTCATCGGCGTTCAGTGAGAGGGGTTTGGCTCCCTGTGCAACAGCCATAGCAATCCACGTTTTTCGAACGTATGTTGAGTGTACGGACGATGAAGCGGGGCGGGCTTGGCGTCTCGTCCCGTGATGGAGATACCAAAGCGCGGGTCCGGTCGGCTTGCCGTAGAACCCGCGCTGGTATCACGACGATCCGTGCTAGTTCGTCAGGTGGCAGGCCACGTAATGGCCCGGCGTCACCTCGCGCAGCTCCGGCTCGTTTTCCTTGCGGAAACACGCCTCGACGGCCACGGGGCAGCGTGTATTGAAGTTGCAGCCGTCCGGCGGGTTGGCAGGGCTGGGCACGTCGCCGGCCAGGATGATGCGCTGGCGTTTCCGCTCTGCATCCGGGTCCGGGATGGGCACGGCGGAGAGCAACGCCTGCGTATAGGGGTGCATCGGGTTGCTGTACAGCTCTTCCGAGGTCGCCAGTTCCACGATCTTGCCGAGGTACATCACGGCGACGCGGTCGCAAATGTGGCGCACCATGCTCAGGTCATGGGCGATGAACAGGTAGGTCAGGCCCAGTTCCTTCTGCAGGTCCTGCAACAGGTTGACTACCTGCGCCTGGATGGACACGTCGAGCGCCGAGATCGGCTCGTCGGCCACGATCAGGCTCGGATTCAGGGCCAGGGCGCGGGCGATGCCGATGCGCTGGCGTTGGCCGCCGGAGAACTCGTGCGGGTAGCGGTTGACGAAGTACGGGTTGAGGCCAACCTTCTCCAGAAGGTACTGGACGCGCTCGGTGCGCTCTTTGGACGCGCCGACGTTGTGCACGAAGAGCGGCTCGGAGATGATGCGCCCGACCGACATGCGCGGGTTGAGCGACGCATACGGGTCCTGGAAGATCATCTGCATGCGCCGCCGCATCTTACGCAGCGCTTCGCCCTTGAGCTGGACCAGGTCCTGCCCTTCGAACAGCACCGATCCCGCCGTGGGACGGTACAGTTGCAGCACCGTGCGGCCCGTCGTGGACTTGCCGCAGCCGCTCTCGCCCACCAGGCCCAGCGTCTCGCCCTTGTAGATGTCAAAATCGACGCCGTCGACCGCTTTGATGGCGCCCACTTCCCGCTGGAAGATGAAGCCCGATGTGATCGGGAAGTGCTTCTTCAGGCCGCGGACGCTCAGCAGCACCTCGCGGCCTTTACTGTCCCGAGCGGGTTGCTCAGCGACTTTCGTTCCGATTTTTACTGTTTCAACCACGTTCGGGGACCCCTTTCCGGACATCTACATGGCAAGCGGCGATGTGCTCCGACACGCCACCTTCCACCGGGATCAGCGGCGGCATTTCCAGCGAGCAAATGTCGATCTTGAACGGGCAGCGCGGCACGAAGGGGCAGCCCACCGGCTTCTTGCGCATGTCTGGCGGCGCGCCCTCGATGGGGATGAGGCGCTCGCCACGACGGTCGATACGCGGCAACGATTGGCGCAGGCCCAGCGTGTACGGGTGGCGCGTGTCCCGGAAGATTTCGCTGACGGGGCCGCGCTCGACGATATAGCCGGCGTACATGACCTGGATAGTATCGGCCATCCCGGAGATGACGCCCAGGTCATGCGTGATCCAGATGATGGCCATGCCGATCTTGTCGCGCAGGCGCTTCACAAGCTCCACGATCTGGGCCTGGATGGTCACGTCAAGGGCCGTAGTCGGCTCGTCGGCGATGAGCAATTGCGGGTTGCAGGACAACGCCATGGCGATCATCGCGCGCTGGCGCATACCGCCCGAAAACTGATGCGGATAGTCGTCCAGCCGCCGCTCGGCCATCGGGATGCCGACCAGCGAGAGCAGCTCGACGGCGCGCTCACGGGCCTGGGTCTGGTTCATGCCCAGGTGCAGTTGCAGCGCCTCGGTGATCTGGTAGCCGATGGTCAGCACCGGGTTGAGTGAGGTCATCGGGTCCTGGAAGATCATGGCGATCTCAGCGCCGCGCACCTGCCGCATCTCTTCTTCGGAGATTTTGAGCAGGTCACGCCCTCTGAAGTTAACCGTCCCGCTGACAATCTCGCCAGGCGGGCTGGGGATAAGCCGCAGGATGGACAGCGACTGTACGGATTTGCCGCTGCCGCTCTCACCAACGATTCCCAACGTCTCGCCCTCGTTGAGTGTGTAGGTGATGCCGTTTACGGCGTAGACAGTGCCTTCCTGGGTGTGGAATCGTGTGGTGAGGTCTTTGACCTCCATTAAGACGGTCAAAGCGAACTCTCCTTCTACCTATATATGCCGTTGCAATTCGGATTGTGCAAAACGCAGACCAAAAACCCCTGGAAGGCGAGGCAGGTGCACAAGCTCCCAGTTTGGGCCGTGTTCTCTGGTCGGTAAAGTGGCGGAATTTTAGTGCAAATCGGCCCATGCTGCAAATTTTCCTACGAGATTCCTGCGTGGCGAGCCATCACCCAGGGCATTACCCAAAGGGCGTCGCCGTCTGCTATGCGCATTTCGCGCAGCGGGCAGCGCTATGTCCAGGGCAAGCGCATCAAAGCGTCCTCACCCCCGGCCCCGCTCCGTGTCCGCCACCCCCAGACCACCCATTGAAGGCAAGCGTTCAATGGGAACCCGGTCGGGGACCCCGACGGCATGGAGAGGGGAATCGGCTGCCATGCCGGCGCGTGCTTCCCCCCTCTCCCCGCGGCGTACCGCGTGGAGAGGGGGCCAGGGGGTGAGGGCTTTTCCTGCTGCCTGCCTCAACGGCGGATTCTGAGGCGATTGCCCCGGCGCTATGTCTTGTGCCAGTTGCACAGTGACTCTTGACGGTATACAATGGCAACCGAAGCTCCGAACAACCACCGGCCCACCTGGGTCTACGTTCTGCAGAGGTTTTGGGCAACATGGCGACTCGACGTATCCCCGACGACGCTCTCCCGGCGTCC
>JADZBY010000104.1 GCA_020851855.1 Anaerolineae bacterium | reverse complement strand
GGCCGGGGCGGGCATTGTGGCCGATAGCGACCCGGCCCGCGAGTACCAGGAAACGCTGCACAAAGCCCGCGCGCTGGCCGTCGCCATCGACAACGCCGAGCGCGGCGTGATCTGAGAACCCTCACTCCCCCGCCCCTCTCTCCCTCACAGAGAGAGGGGGAAGAACGGGATGTGGTCAGGGTTTTTCCGCCCTCGCCATGAGGGAGAGGGTAGGGTGAGGGTTTCTGCGACTTGAGATGAGACAGGACCACGAGCATGCTCGTCCTGATCGATAACTACGACAGCTTCACCTACAATCGGGCGCAGGCGTTCGGGCAACTTGGCGCGGATGTGCACGTCGTGCGCAACGACGCCGCCACCGTGGACGACATCGCCGCCATGCAGCCCTCGCACCTGGTCATCTCGCCCGGTCCCGGCGACCCGGACAATGGCGGCGTTTCGCTGGACGCCGTCCGGCAGCTTGGCCCGCACATCCCGACGCTGGGCGTGTGCCTGGGCCACCAGTGCATCGGGCAGGCGTTCGGCGGCAAAGTCACGCGCGCGCCGCGCCTGATGCACGGCAAGACCTCGATGGTGTACTTTCGCGCGTCGCCGCTCTTCACCGGCGTGCCGAATCCCTTCGAGGCGACGCGCTATCACAGCCTGATCGTGGAAGAAGCCGGCCTGCCGGACAGCCTGCGCGTGACCGCCTTCACCGACCAGGGCGAGATCATGGCCGTGCGCCACACCGAGCACCCGATTGCCGGCGTGCAGTTCCACCCGGAGAGCATCCTGACGACCTACGGCCCGCGCATCCTTCAGAACTTCCTGGAGCGCCGGTTTTAGAAAGAAAGAGCCTCACCCCCGGCCCCTCTCCACGCCGAGTACAGCGTAGAGAGGGGGAAGAGGCCCGTTGGGCATGAAGGCCCCCTCTCTATGACAGCCGGGGTCCCCATTGGGGTGGCTGTCATGGAGAGGGGTTGGGGGTGAGGTGAAAGACAAGGAAACATCAGCATGTCTATCCAACACGCGATTTCCCGGCTGGCCCGGCACGAACACCTGACCGCAGACGAAGCGGAAGCGGCGATGGACGCCATCATGAGCGGCGACGCCAGCCCGGCCCAGATCGGCGGCTTCCTGATGGCGCTGCGCATGAAGGGCGAGACGGTGGACGAGATCGCCGGCAGCGCCCGCGCCATGCGCCGCGCCGCCAACCAGGCCCCCGTGCACGTGGTCGACGTGGAGCGCCTGATCGACACGTGCGGCACGGGCGGCGATGGCGCGGGCACGTTCAACATCTCGACCACGGTCGCTTTCGTCGTTGCCGGGGCCGGATTGCCCGTCGCCAAGCACGGCAACCGCTCCGTATCGAGCAAGTCCGGCTCGGCGGATGTGCTGGCGGCGCTCGGCGTGAACCTGAATCTGACGCCGCCGCAGGTGGGCGAGTGCATCGACGCGGTGGGCATTGGCTTCCTGTTCGCGCCCACCTTTCACCCGGCCATGCGCCACGCCATCGGCCCGCGCCGTGAACTGGCCGTGCGCACGCTGTTCAACGTGCTCGGCCCACTCACCAACCCGGCGGGCGCGCGGCGGCAGTTGATGGGCGTCTATGACCCGGCCCTCACCGAGCCGCTGGCGCGTGTGCTGCTGCAACTCGGTGCGGTCGCCGCCTTTGTCGTGCACGGCGACGGCGGGTTGGACGAGCTAACCACCACCGGGCCTAACCGCGTCAGCGAATTGTGCGGCGGCGAGGTGAACAGCTACACGCTCGACCCGGCGCAGCTTGGCTTGCCCAGGGCGAAGCCGGAAGCCCTGATCGGCGGCGACCCGGCGGAGAACGCGCGCATCACGCGGGGCATCCTGGATGGCTCGATCCGCGATGCGCGCCGCGATGTGACGCTGCTCAACGCGGCGGCGGCGCTCGTGGCGGGCGGCCTGGCGCACGACTTGCCCGGCGGCCTGGAACTGGCGGCGCGCAGCATCGACAGCGGCGCGGCGCTCGGCAAACTCGACGCGCTGATCGCCGTCTCACAGCAGAAGCAGAATGTGCAGGTGGCGCAGTGAGCCTTTCGTCAGCCTCGCGCGCGGGAATCCGGCGCACGCAAACCATCCTCGACAGAATCGTCGCCCGCAAGCTGGAAGAAGTGGCCGCGCTGCCCGATCTGCCGCCGCCTGCCCGCGTCACAACGCGCGGCTTTGCCCGTGCCCTGCGCCGTGAGGATGGCGCGGTCGCCGTCATCGCGGAGATCAAACACGCCTCACCGAGCAAAGGCGTGCTGATCGAGCCGTTCGACCCGGTGATGCTGGCGCGGACGTATCAATCCGGCGGCGCGGCGGCGCTCTCTGTGCTCACCGACCGGGACTTTTTCCAGGGCAGCCTGGACGATCTGAGGGCGGCGCGTGCGGAAGTGGCCTTGCCCGTTTTGCGCAAAGACTTCACCATCGATGTGCGGCAGATCATCGAGGCGGCGCGGGCCGGTGCAGACGCCATCTTGCTCATCGCCGCGATACTGGACGATGCGCGCCTGCGCGACCTGCACGACGCGGCGCGAGGCTGCGGATTGGATGCCCTGGTCGAGGTACACGACGAGGCCGAGCTTGACCGGGCGCTGGAACTCGGCGCGCCGCTCGTCGGCGTGAACAACCGCGACCTGCATACCTTCCAGGTCAATCTGGACGTGACGCGGCGGCTAGCCGCGCGCATCCCGCCGGATAGGACGCTCGTCGCGGAGAGCGGTATTTTCACGCGCGGCGATGTGGAGCGCATGGCGGCGGCGGGCGCACACGCCGTGCTGGTGGGCGAGTCGCTGGTCAAAGCGCCGGACATCGCGGCACAATTGCGGGCGCTGGTGGGAGTGAAGCGGATAGAATCGTAAGCGACACTCAGGAGGTGACCCGTGATCGATGTGAAACAGGCCGTGAAGATCGCTCGCGACTATGTGACGGGATTGTACGGGGATGAGGCCGAAAACCTCATGCTTGAGGAAACGGAGATGAGCGAAGATGGGCGATATTGGCTCATCACCGTCGGCTTTGATACGAAACAACCGGCAGAGGTCAATCCGCTCGTGCCAATGGCGGATCGTCGCCTGATCCTGCCCAGGTATCTCCGCGCCTACAAGCTCGTCCGCCTCAACGCCGAGAATGGGGCGGTGGAGGCGATGAAGAACCGTGAGCTATGAGAGGATACATTGACGGGCTTGTGGCGCAATACGGGCGCACCGGCGTGCTGGTTGACGCCAACCTGCTCATTCTGTACGTGGTCGGGCGGACGGATGCACGGCAGATCGAGCGGTTCGGGCGCACGCACACCTTCACAGGCGAGGATTACGCGCTGCTCGCCCGCTTCCTGAAGCGTTTTGCGAAGATGGTTGTAACGCCGCACGTGCTGACGGAAGTGAGCAACATGATTGGAGAACCGGAAGACCTGTTTCGCAAGAGGTGCTTTCAGGTAGTTGCAGACCTTGTCGGGCGCTTCATAGAGGTGTACGTGCCCAGCGCCGAGATCGTTCAAGCGGACGAATTTCGGGTGTTTGGCCTGTCCGACGCAGCGATTGCGCTCATCGCACGCAGGGAAAGCTATCTCGTTCTGACGAGCGATCTGCCGCTCTGGCACTTTCTTTCGAATACCGGCGTTGCGGCATTGAACTTCAATCACATGCGACTGATCTAGGCGCTCACAGGGAATATACATGACCCGCGTGAAGATCTGCGGCATCACGAACGAGGCCGACATGTGCGCCGCCGTCGAGGCCGGGGCGGATTTCCTGGGCTTTATCCTCTACGACAAGAGTCCACGCGCCGTCGATCCGACCACGGTGACCCGGCTGATGGGCATCCTGCGCGAGATGGACGCGCCGCGCATCCCGTTGTGTGTCGGCGTTTTCGTTGATCCCGCGCCCGAATCCGTCGCCATGACGCTCAAATACTGCGGCTTGCAGGCGGCGCAGGTGCACAAGATGCGGCCCGATTCGATGCGCTTCCTGGCCAACCTGGCGCGCGGCGCGGTCTACGCCGCCGTGCAGACCGCGCCGGAGACGCCCTTTGCC
>JADZBY010000103.1 GCA_020851855.1 Anaerolineae bacterium | reverse complement strand
TGGCGAGCGCCACCAGCGAGGCGGCGAAGACGTACGCCCAGCTTCAGGCGGCCAAGAACGTGGTGAGCAGCCCGGATTACCAGCGCGATGAGTACCCCATCGTCGAATTGCCCTTCGTCGGCCTCGAACGCAGCCTGTACCTCGAATTTGTCAAATTCGACGGGCCGGGCAATCAGAAGATCAACTGGATCGGCGCGCTGCGCAGCACGGCGCGTTCCGCGCACCTCTTCAAGACGCCGGACGTGATGTTCAACACCATGATCGAGAGCCTGCGCGTGCCGAGCCTGCAATTGCGCAGCCTGGCGGCGACGCTCTCCGAGCAACACGGCCACCTGAGCTACCGCGAGCGCGACCAGCTTTTGCGCCAGCTTGAGGCGGACCTGGAGCGCGTCAATTTGCTCTGGAACAACTTCCAGGAAATCTACGCGCTGGAGAACAATACGCTCGCCCTCAACCGCGAGCAGGCTGATCTGGCGGACCTGCTGCGGCGTGTGCTCGAAGCGCGCCCGCTGAACCGCTTCCAGCGCAGTTTTGTGGTGGATGCGCCGCCGCTCTTGCCCACCGTGCGCCTCGACGAGTTCCGCATGGAGCGTGCGTTGGCCGACGTGTTGCAGCGCGCGCTGGATGTGTCGCCGCCGGACACACAGATCGCGGTCCGAATCACGAATCACGAGCACGAATTGCGCCTGACGGTCGAAGACAACGGCCCTGCCTTGCGCCCGGAGCAGGTTGACCAGATTTTCGAGCCGTGGAGCATCACGCGGGACCGGGCGGCGAGCGGTTTCGGCCTGTACGTGGCGCGCGAGCTGGTCCGGCGGCACGGTGGGCGCACCTGGGTCGAAGCGCGCCATCCGAACGGGGCGGCCATCACCATCGCGCTGCCCGTGGCGGCAGCCGCGCCGCGCCTGGCCGACGAGCCGCCGCCAGTCTACGCCGATGCTGTGCTGGTCGATGCGGACCTCACCCCGCGAATGCGCCCGGCTGGGCTGCCCGCGGTCGCCGTGGCCGCCGCTGCCGCTGCGATAGTCGCGCCGCCGCCCGCCGTCGAGACTCCGCCGCGTAGTGCGCCGATCCGCGCGCCGCAGCGCTCGCCGAGTACGGTCATGATCGTGCTCGGCGCGTCGAGCCTGACCAGCGCGCTGCGCGATGCGCTCGAAAAGCAGAACTACGATCTGCTCGTTTACCAGCGCGCCGACGAGGCGCTTGAGGACGTGACCGCCACGCGCCTTGACCTGATCGTCATCGATGCCGCGCCCAGCGACATTAACGGGTTGGAGCTGTGCGCCCGGATGCGCAAGCGCACCGAGGTGCCGATCATGCTTGTGGCGGATAACGCCTCGGACCAGGAAAAAGTGCTCGGTTTTCGCGCCGGAGCCGACGAGTACGTCACGCGCCCGGTCAGCGATGAAGAACTGATGGCGCGCGTGCAGGCCATCTTCAAGCGCCAGCAAATCCCGGAGCGCACCAGCGAGCCGCTCGTGGTCGGCAACCTGATCGTGGACGTAGCGCGGCGCGAGGTTCTGCTCAACGGCGCGCCCGTGGAATTGACCCGCATCGAGTTCGACCTGTTGCACCTGCTCATCAGCAACCGCAACCGGGTGCTCACTCACCGGCAGTTGCTCGAAAAGGTCTGGGGGCCGGATTACGAGGACGAGACGCACTACCTGTGGGTCAACATCAGCCGGTTGCGCAAGAAACTGGAGCCGACGCCCGACAGCCCACGCTACATCCATACCCAGCCGGGCATCGGTTATTACTTCGACGAGCTGTAAGTGGCAGGGTGAACGCGCCGCCCAGCGTGCACAACTCAGCGGCCCCACGCGCGCCAGCCCTCTCGGTTGGCGCATGGTACGGGCCTGGGCGATAATCACGGTGCGCCGAGAACAACAAGGGGAATAGCGCATGGCGAACCTGATCGGGCAACAGCTCGGCCAATACCAGATCACGGCTCTGCTGGGCAAAGGCGGCATGGCGACTGTGTACCGCGCCCGTCAGGCATCCGTCAACCGGGATGTGGCGGTCAAGGTCATCAAGCCCGATCTGGCCGAAACTGAAGAGTTCATCGCGCGTTTCCAACGCGAGGCGCAGACCATCGCCGGGATGAGCCACCCGCATGTGCTCAAGGTCTTTGATTTTGGCGAGCACAGCGACATGGTATATCTGGTCATGGAGTTGCTGACCGGCGGCAGCCTGAATGACCTGATCCGGCGCGAAGGCGCGCTGCAACTGCCGGTCATGCTCCGCATCGTGGACCAGATCGCGCAGGCATTGGACTACGCCCACCGGCGCGGCATCGTCCACCGCGACATGAAGCCGCAGAATGTGCTGCTCGACGAAAACGGCAACGCCTTCCTGACCGACTTCGGCATCGCCAAATTGCTCACCGAAACGAGCGCGCTGACCCAGAGCGGCATGGCCATGGGCACGCCGGCTTACATGGCTCCGGAGCAATGGCGCGGCGAGCAGGTGGACGGGCGCATCGACACTTACGCGCTGGGCGTGATGATATTCGAGATGCTGACCGGGCGCTTGCCGTTCAGCGGCGACACGCCCTTCAGCATGATGCACATGCACGTCTACGAAGCGCCGCCGTCATTGCAAAGCGCCCGGCCCGAACTGCCGCCCGCGCTGCAACAGGTCATCGACCGGGCGATGGCCAAGGACCGCGACAATCGTTATGCCTCGGCAGGCGAGCTGGCCGCCGCGCTGCGCGGCGTGATCGGCGGGTACGGTGCGCCCGTTGCCCCGCCGCCCACGCCCATCCAGGCCGATCTGACCGCGCCGGTTCCCGCCGGGTCCGCGCTCGGCCAAACGCCCGCCATGCGCGGTGCGACGCCGTCGCGCCCGGCCACCGCCGCCTCGCCCGGCATGACGCCAACGCGCACGCCGGGCGGCACACCGCTGGCCACCGAGGAAGAAGAGGTTGCGCCGCCCCGCCGTATCCCGGTCCTCATCCCACTCGTCGTGGTGATCCTGGCCGTGGTCGGGCTGGCGGTGATCTTGCTGTCGCAAGGCGGCGGCGGCGGCGAACCAACGCCCGCTGTGACGCAAGGCCCGACCGCTGCCGCCGTTGTGCCGTCCGACACCGCCAACCCATCGGATACACCTGCGCCGCCGACGAACACGCCGGGGGCGGCGGTGGAGTCGCCCACCGCAATCGCGCTGCTGCCATCCGACACGCCCGCCGCCACCGATGCGCCGGAGTCGCCCAGCGCCACTCCCGCCGGGGACTCGCTGACCGCGACGGCGGCGACGCTCCAGGCGTTGGCGGCTTCTGAATCCGAGACGCCCACCGAAGCGCCCACGGCCACACAGGAAAACGTGGTGGAAGTCGTGCCCAGCGAGACGCCTTCGCTCACGCCATCGCCGGAAGCCAGCGCCACGTTCACCGCATCCCCGACGACTGCACCCAGCGCCACCTTCACGGCCACTTCAACGGCGACCCTGACCGCCACGGCGACGGCCACGGCGACGCTGACCGAGACGGCCACGCAGACGCCGTCGCAGACGTTCACCAGCACCTTCACGGCGACGTTCACCGAGACGCCGACGGCGACGCCGACATTGACAGCCAGCCCGACCGCCACGGCGACGCCCACCTTTACGCCGTCCGCCACGCCGACGCTGACCTTCACGCCGTCGCCGACCCTGACGCCGACGCCTGCGCCGCCCTGGGGCCTGATTGCCTACCACACCGAAAACGGCGGCGCGTGGAGCATCAACGCCATCAACGCCGACGGCACGAATTACCGACAGATTTCGGATGCGCGCGGCGATACGTATGTGCCCGCGCTGTCGCCGGATGGCCGTTACTTCGCCTTCGTCTCGCGCCGCGACACCGGCAACCCGGAGATTTACGTTCAGCCGGTGGATGGCTCCGCCGCGCCGCAGCGCGTCACGCGGAACGGCGCGGAAGAGTGGTCGCCCGCCTTTTCACCCGACGGGCGGCGCATCGCCTTCCATTCGAACCGCGAAGGGCAGTATGAGTTGTACGAATCGGACCTCAACGGCGACAACCTCGTCCGGCTGACCAACTCGGCAGATGGGAACGACGCCGACGCCTCGTATTCGCCCGATGGCAGCCTGATCCTGTTTGGCTCGGAGCGCGGCGACGGCGGCGTATTCCTCATGAACCGCGACGGATCGAACGTGCGCCGCGTCGAGGCGCTCGGCTCCGATGCAACCGATCCGGCCTTCTCGCCGGACGGTGCACGCATCGCCTTCCAGTCCAAACGGGACGGCGGCCAGTGGAACATCTACGTTTCCGACGTGAACGGCGGCAATCTCCGGCGCGTCACGAACGGCGGCGGCAACAACCAGCGCGCCGTGTGGTCGCCCGACGGCAACTACATCGCCTTTGAGTCGGACCGCGACGGCGCGCGTGAGGTGTACATCGCCGCCGCCGACGGGTCGCGCGAGTGGCGGCTGAGCACGAATCCCGGCAACAACGGCTGGCCGGCCTGGTCGGTCGATCCGAACGCGCCGCGCACGCCGACGCCCGCATCCGCGTCGCCCACGCCTGCCGCCGCCCCGGCCACCGCGACGCCCGGCCTGGGCGCGCCGTCGGGCTTCAGCATCACGTCGGTCACGGCCATCGCCAACCCGCAGAACGTGAGCGGCCCGTGCCCACAGACGTTCCTGTTCACGGCGGTAGTGGCGGCGACGGCTCCGGGCGCGGTCGCCTACCAGTGGGAAGCCAGCGACGGCACACAGTCGGCCACGGCGGCGCTCATCTTCCCCGTGGGCAACCTGACACAGACCGTCACCTATCAGGCGGTGTTCAGCCAGTCCGGCGAGTACAGTATGAAACTGCGCATTGTCGCGCCGGTCGCCGCCGAATCGAACCCGGCGACCTTCACGTTAACGTGTTCATCATGAGGTAAGGCATGGCGTTTCTGAACCAACCTGGGCAACCTGTCCGGCGCGCGCTGGCGCTGGCCGCTGTCGTGGTCCTTGCAGCGCTGGCGAGCCTGCCGACAGGCGCGCCGATGCACGCGCAGGGCGATCCGACCGGCGCGCCCACTGCAGAGCCGGCAGAGCCGTTCGAACCGCTGCCCGCGCCCTCGCCAGACAGCCTGGACGAGGCCGCCCTTGAGGCCATCGACCTGCGCGCGCTGCCCGTGATCCCGGACCTGGAAGAAAACGCGGCGTGGCTGCGCGCCATCTACGCCGAAGGGCAGCGCCAGGGCCGCAATCCGCTGGTTTTTTCGCGCATCGGGGATTGCATGACGGCGTCCGAGTCGTTTCTCGTGCCCATCGCGACGGGCGAGGTCGATCTGGATCGCTACACGTCGCTGCAAACGGTGATCGACCGTTTCGCCGGCCAGCCGGTGCGCGAGGTGGACGGCGCGCCGCTTGATTCGTTCGCCAACCTGGGGCTGGCAGCCACCAGCGGCTTCAACGCGGCGGGCGTTCTGGATGCGACGTGGGCCGATCCGGCGTGGTGCGAGGCCGACGAGTCGCCGCTTGCGTGCGAGATTCGCGTGTCGAACCCGGCGTTCGCCTTCGTCATGTTTGGCACGAACGATTTGCGTTCGCTGACGCCCGTCCAGTTTGATTATTACCTGCGTCAGGTGCTCGTGGAGACGGTGAATGCGGGCGTTTTGCCCATCGTGGTCACGTTCCCCAACCAGCCTGGCCAGGAAGAGCGCTCGATGGACTACAACCGGGTGGCGGCGGCGGCGGCGGCGGATTACCGGCTGCCGCTGGTGAACCTGTGGCGCGCCTTCGAGCCGCTGCCCACGGGCGGCATCGACCCGGAGCAGCCTACGCACATGACGTCGCCGGCCAGCGGCAACGCGGCCAGCTTCAGCGAGGCGGATTTGCAGGCCGGGCACAACCTGCACAACCTGCTGAGCTTGCAAGGGCTTGAGGCGGTGCTCGGCGTGGTGGGGAAGTAACAGAACCGTTATCTGAGCGCGGGCGCGTCGCGACGCGCCCCTACAGACGGGCTGGCATGTTACAGGCGACGTGTAGGGGCGGCTCGTGAGCCGCCCGCCCCGACCCGCTAAATCATCCCCCGCGCGCTGAGCCGTTCGCCGACCACCTGGATCACCGTGCCCTGCACCACGGCGAGCGGTGCGCTGGCGTCGATG
>JADZBY010000102.1 GCA_020851855.1 Anaerolineae bacterium | reverse complement strand
TGATCCGCCGCCTGTGGACGGTCGGGCAGCAGATTGCGGAGCGCGACAGCACGCCGGAGAAGCCTCGCAAGCTCGAAGAAGTCGGCTTCGGGCTGGGTGGTGAGCATCCGGCCTATCAGGCAGCGGGTCGGATGCTGCCCAACGCGAGCATCCCGTACGCCTGGTACATCCGCGTCCCCGATCTCGTCGGCTTTGTCCGGCGCGTCGCGCCCGTCCTGGAATCGCGACTGGCAGAATCGCTCGCGCCGGGCTACACGGGCGAATTGAAGCTGAACTTCTACCGGGGTGGGCTGCGCCTGATCTTCGAGCGGGGTAAGATCAGCGTCGAGCCGTGGCCCGAAGCGCACGCGGATACGGCGGGCGCGTCGTTACCCGGCCAGACATTCTTTCACCTGCTGTTCTGCCACCGCACGCTTGAAGAAGTGCAGAGCATGTGGCCGGATTGCTGGGCAAACAACACGGCGTCCGTGCTGTTGAGCGGGCTGTTCCCGAAACGCGCGGCGTTCGTGTACGCCCTGGCGTGAGGATGGCGGGCGAGTGCGGCGATAGATGGGCCAACCACGGGCGGCTCGCGAGCGGTTCACGAGCCGCCCCTACCGTTCACATGGTGGGCGCGTCGCGACGCGCCCGGCCTGGAAAATGAGGCGCAACATGACGCGAACGCGATTGTCTTGCATCGTCCTTCTGCTCGTCGTGATCGTCGCGCCCGGTCTCGGGCTGCGCCCTGCGGCGGGACAGCCGGACGTGATCCACATCGGCCTGATCACCGACGCGGGCCGTGTCGATGACCGCAGTTTCAACCAGAGCGCCTTTGAAGGGGCGCTCCTGGCCGCCGATGCACTGGGCGGCACGGTGGACGCGCTGGAAACGGCAGACCCCGCCGATTTTGACACGAATCTGCGGCAATTCGCAGACCGGGAATACGACATCATCATCACCACCGGCGCGGCCATCGGGGACGCCGTGCTGGCCGTCGCCGCCGAGCGCCCGGATATCCACTTCATCGCGGTGGATGTGAATGTCGAGGCGCTGCTCGCCGCGCAGGATAAGACGCCTGCCGATGCGCCGAACGTGCATGGCCTGATCTTTCGCGAAGATCAGGCGGGTTTTCTCGCGGGCGTGCTGGCCGCGCGTTTGACGCGCACCGGGCTGGTCGGCGCTGTGCTGCCCACCAACAGCCTCGCGCCCGTCGTCAACTTCGCGGAAGGCTTCAGCGCGGGCGCGACGTACATCAACCCGGCGGTGCGCGTCCTGACCGTGTACCATCCGGGCGGATTGGCCGTCGCCTTTGACGATCCGGAATGGGGCGCGAAGACGGCGGGCGAGTTGATCGACCAGGGCGCGGATGTGATCTTTGCCGGCGGCGGCAAGACCGGCAACGGCGGTTTGCAGGCCGTTGCCCAGCGCACCGAGCCGCGCGAGCCGGTGTACTGCATCGGCGTGGATACCGACCAGTGGTACAGCGTGCCCGAAGCGCAGCCGTGCCTGATCACCAGCGCGCTGAAACGCATCCGTGAGGGCGTCGACGCGCTGGTGCAGGCCATCGTCGCCGGCCAGGCGCAGCCCGGCAATGTCGTCGGCGTGGTGGGTCTGGCTCCCTTTCACGACTTCGACATGATCGTGCCCGGCGAGGTCATCCTGGAGCTTCGCGCGGTGGAAGCCGACCTGCAAAATGGACGTTTGCTGACCGATGGCACACGTCCGTAGTCCGCGCTACAATCGACACCCGTATCCCGGTAACTGCTGACAGGTTGCATCAGTTTGGACAAAAGGAGTTTCGGCAAATGAAGCGTCTATTTGGTCTGACCCTTGCCCTGGTAATGGGTCTGGCAGTTCTGGGTGGGCTGGCCGCGCCGGTCCGCGCCCAGGAAGGCATTCGGATCGGTCTGGTGACGGACGTTGGCGAGATTGACGACCGCAGCTTCAACCAGAGCGCCTGGGAAGGCGCACAGGCGGCGGCGGAAGCGCTGGGCGGCACGGCGGACTACGTTCAGACGCAGGACCCGAACGACTACGCCACGAACATCGGCCTTTTCGGTGATCAGGGCTTCGAATACATCATCACCGTCGGCTTTGCGCTGGGCGATGCGACCCTGGCTGCCGCGCAGGTCTATCCTGAGTCGCACTTCATTGCCGTGGACGTTCCGGCAGCGTTTCTGGCCTCGGACCAGGGCCTCGATCTGCCGAACCTGACCGGCCTGGTCTTCCCCGAAGATCAGAGCGGCTTCCTGGCCGGTGTGCTGGCGGCGCGCATGTCCAAGACGGGCGTGATCGCGGCGGTGCTCGGCACGGACCAGGTGGTCCCCGTGGTGAAGTTCAAGGAAGGCTACGAAGCGGGCGCGCGCTATGCGGACCCGGAGATCGAAATCCTCTCGACCTACCACCCCGGCGGCCTGGACATCGCCTTCACCGACCCGGCCTGGGGCGCAACGACGTCTGCGCAGGCTATCGGCAACCGCGCTGACGTGATCTTTGGCGCGGGCGGCAAGACCGGCAACGGCGCGCTCGAAGAAGTAGCCCGCCAGACGACGGAAGAGAACCCGCTGTACTGCATCGGCGTCGACACGGACCAGTGGGAGACTGTTCCCAATGCGCACCCGTGCCTGATCTCCAGCGCTACGAAGGACATCCGCAAGGGTATCGTGGACATCATCTCGGGCCTGGAAGAGGGCACGCTGCCCGCTGGCGACTTCGTCGGTGAAGTCGGCCTCGCGCCCTTCCATGACTTCGAAGACGTGGTGCCCCAGGAAGTCAAGGATGAGCTGGAAGCCGTCAAGGAAATGCTGCTGAACGGCGAACTGGATGCCGCGACCGGCGAGATGATCGAAGTAACGCCCGAAGCCACGAAAGAGGGCTGATCGGGCGGACCGTCCAGGCGCGGAGTGCGTCGTGTGAACGACGTGCGCTGTGAGCGGCCTGGACCATCGCGTATCTGGTGACGTTGCAGGGGCGGTTTGCGCAAAACCGCCCCTGCCGTTGTGAGCAGTAGCAATGAATGATCCGACCGACCTGAACACGCCGACCTACGAGAGAACGCGCCGCGCCTGGCGGGACATCTGGACCGGGACCGAGTTCGAGCGCGAGATGGCCACGCTGGACTATCCGCGCGCCCGCCAGTTGTTCGACCTGTACCTGCCCTGGCTGCCGAAAGACCCTGCCGCGCCCATCCTGGAAGCGGGCTGCGGGCCGGGCCACGTCGTCTACTACCTGCGCCAGCGCGGCTACCCGGCGCTAGGCCTGGACTACGCGCCCGAAGCCCTCGCCCCGACGCGCGCGCTGTACCCGGACCTGCCGCTGCACGTCGGCGACGTGCACCAGCTGCCGTACCCCGACAACACCTTTGGCGCGTACCTGTCCTTTGGCGTAGTGGAGCACTTCGAGCAAGGCCCGGCCCGTGCGCTGGCAGAGGCGTTCCGGACGCTGCGGCCCGGCGGTGTGCTGGTGCTCTCGACGCCCACGCCGAATGTAGTCGAGGCGCTGCTCGATCTGCGCC
>JADZBY010000101.1 GCA_020851855.1 Anaerolineae bacterium | reverse complement strand
GTCCCTACGACGTGCCGGATGTGCCGAATGAAGGCGCGGTGAACGTCGGACAACGCAGGCGTTGTCCCTACGACGTGTAGGGACGAGGCCTGCCTCGTCCGCCAGTATGTGTGCCAACACTCCGAACGTGCGCCCAGGGGCGACGCCGCACCTGCCCCTACAAATACTTCTCCACCGCCCAACCGCCGTCGCGGATGACGGGGATATCTTCGGGCGGCAGGTGCGGGTTGAAGGTGAGCGGATTCTTGCCCTGTACCGCGTCGAGCACGTCGCCCATCAGGTCGGCCAGCGCAACGGGCCGGTCCAGGGCGCGCGCCACGTCGAGCGGCGTCTTGTCATCCAGCGAAATGCCCTGCGGATGGTCGAACATGATGCGGGGCAGGATCACCACATCGCCCAGCGCGCCGCTGTCTCTGAGCGGCATCAGCTGGGCAATCACGTCGCCGCCCATCAGCAGGCCGGATACCGTGATCGTCTCGCCCAGCACCGTGTTGCTGATGGCGCGCACGTCGATCTCCAGCCCGGTTGCCGCGCCAAGCTCGGCGGCGGTTTGCGCCAGCACGGGGGCGAACAGCGCCGCCGTGGCCAGCGTGATGCGCGTGACGGTGAGGCGCAGCGCGGCGACTTCCTCGGCCCGGATCACCGCCCACTCGTCCAGGAAACGGCGCACCATGCCCAGGCCGTTCTCGTGCAGCGCCAGCCCGTCGTATTCTCCCAGATCGGGCAGCGGGCGTTCGGCTGCCAGATACCATTCGTCCGTCGGATAGGCGAATCCCACCCCGAACCTGGCCCGGAACTCGGCCTGAAGGCGCTCACAGGCGTCGAGCGTGGCCACGGCGTGCTCCTGCGAGTTGGTGTGCAGCCCGTAGCGGTGATGTTTGGTCAGGCCAACCGGTACAACGCTGACGCTGCGCACGCTGGGCCACAGCGTCGCCAGATCGCGGATGCTCTTTTCCATGTGCGGGCCGTCGTTCACGCCCGGCGTGATCACCAGTTGCGTGTGAATCTCGAAATCTTCCTCGGCCAGCGCCCGCAATTGGGCCATGATGTCCGGCGCGGTCGGGTTACGCAGGCACTTGCGGCGCAATTCCAGGTCGGTGGCGTGCACGGAGATGTACAGCGGGCTGAGGTGCTGCTCGATGATGCGCCGCCAGTCGTGCTCCGACAGGTTGGTGAGTGTGACGAAGTGGCCGAACAGGAACGAGTAGCGGTAATCATCGTCCTTGATGTACAGCGTGCGCCGCATACGCGGGGCCATCTGCAAGACGAAGCAGAACTCGCACAGGTTATTGCAGCGCCGGATGTCGATGTCGAAGGTGGGATGGGCAAATTCCAGGCCGAGCGGCTGGTTGTATTTGCGCCGCCCTTCGAGGGTCATCTCCACGCCCTCGCGGCGGATGCGCAATTCGAGCCATTCTTCGGCGCTGTAATACTGGACGTCGATCACGTCTTCGCAGGGCGCGCCGTTCACCGCGAGAAGCTCGTCGCCGGGCCGGACGCCCATCACCGCAGCGGCGCTTTTCGGCAGCACGGCGGTGATCTGCCCGGCAGGCGGCGTAGATTTTGACGACTTCGGGTCCATTCCCATCCTTCACAACAACTCGATCAGGTCGGACGGGGCCTGCGGGAAGTCCCGGTAGTAACCGCGCCGCGCTTCGGGCAGCAACGCGGCAAGCTGGTACATCGCCGCGTCGGTGAGCGGCCCCAGGTGGTCACGCGGCACGGCGCGCTGGCGGAAGCGGAAGGGCCGACCAAAGCGCAGCGTGATCGGCGTGCGGCGCAGGCGCTTCAGGTTGCCGGTGAACGCCGTCGTGCCGTCGATGCCGACCGGGACGATGGTCGCGCCGGTGCGTGTGGCGGTGAATGCGACGCCGTCTTTGCCGCGAATGAGGGCAGGCTGGCGCGTGCCTTCCGGCGCGATGAGCACCAGATGGCCGGCCTGGATCAGGTCGATGGTGAATTGAATGGCCATGCGGTCGAACTGGCCGCGCCGCACGGGAAACGCGCCCCACAGCCGCATCAACTGCCCGAAGATGGGCAGCGAGAAGTTCTCGATCTTGGACATGGGCACGATGAAGCGCGGGCGGACCACCCCGGCCACGACCACCGCATCGATGGCGTTTGTGTGGTTGTAGATCAGGATGGCCGGGCCGTGTTCCGGGACGTGGTGCAGCCCTTCGGCGCGCACGCGGGCCAGGATGTTAAAGGCCAGCGTGCGCAAGAGAAAATCGCGGATGAAGTGGCGCGGCGCTCGATAGCGCTCCTGACGCCAGGCGAAATCGGGTGCAACGATGGTGGGGATGGATTCGACGGCCATAGCTCTCTAGCGTCCACCTCGTCGCGGCCCGCGTCCGCCCGATCTCCCGCCGCCGCCGCTCCCACGATCACTGCCGCCGTCGCGACGGTCGCCGCCGCCGCTGCCGCGATTACTGCCGCTGCCGCGATTGCCGCTGCCCGGCCCACGCGAACCTGGCGACCGGCCCGGCCCGCCCGGTCCACCGCCCGGTCCACCGCCCGGACGCCCACCCGGCCCGCCGCCAGGACGACCGCCCGGACGGCCACCACGGCGCTGCCCCGGCCCACCCGGACGTCCGGAGCCGCCGCGATCCGACTCGCGGCGCGGACCCCGGTCCGAGTCACGCGAGTCGCGCGGCGCTCGGTTGGGCGGGCCGCTCCGTGGGCCGCGCGGCGGGCGCGAGTCGTCGCGGCGCTCGCGGCCCTGGTCCCGTTGATCCCGGTCGGAATCCGGACGTCGGGCGCGCGCCGGGCGGTCGCCGCCTTCGGGGCGCTGGCGCGCGCGTGATCCCTCGCGGCGCTCGGCGTTTTCCGCGCCCGTGTCGCGCCGGATGCGGAATGGACGCCGCTCCGGGGCTGGTCCGCGCTCACTCCGCTCACTCCGCTCG
>JADZBY010000100.1 GCA_020851855.1 Anaerolineae bacterium | reverse complement strand
GGGGTGAGGACCGGTTGCCTTTCGTGCCCAGGGCGGTAAGATCATGCCGTCTCAGGATGCCAGAAAGCCACGAGGGGCCAATGTCCCGCCTGATTCTCCACGATGCGACTCTGTACACGCCCGCCGGGCCGCTGGAAGGCGCATGGATGCTCATGAGCCGGGGCCAGATCGAGCAGATCGGCCAGGGCGCACCGCCGCGCCTGCGCAACGTACAGCGCCTCGACGGGCGCGGCGCGGACGGCTGGTGCGTTTTGCCCGGATTCATCGATGTGCACGTGCACGGCGCGCTCGGCTACGATACGATGGACGCCACGCCCGCCGCGCTGGAGACGATGGCGCGCTTTTTCGCCTCGCGCGGGGTGACCGGCTTCCTGGCCACTACGATGACCGCGCCGGGGGACGCCATAACTGCCGCGCTGCATAACGTGCGGGCATGCCTGGGCAATGTTGGCCCGGCGACTGGCGGCGCGCACTTGCTCGGCGCACATCTCGAAGGCCCATACCTGAACGCCAACGCTGCCGGGGCGCAGGACCCGCAGCACATCCGCCGCGCCGATCCGGGCGAATTTGGCGCGTGGCTCGGCCTGAACGTGATCCGCGTCGCCACCGTCGCGCCGGAGTTCCCGGAGAACCAGATTTTCATCGCAGAATGCCGGGCGCGCGGCGTGGTGGCCTCGGTCGGGCACACGCAGGCGAGCTACGAGCAGACGTTGGCGGCGGCGGCGCTCGGCGCGCGGCAGATGACGCACACGTTCAACGCCATGACCGGCCTGCACCACCGCAAACCGGGCGCGGCGGGCGCGGCGCTCACCGATGATGCGCTGGTGTGTGAGGTCATCGCGGACAATATCCACCTGCACCCGGCCATCCTCAACCTGATCGTGCGCGCCAAAGGGCCAGAGCGCGTCGTGCTCATCACGGACGCCATCTCCGGCGCGGGAATGCCCGACGGCGCATACGAGCTGGGCGGCCAGCCGGTCACCGTGGCGGGCGGCATGGCGGCGCTGGCCGATGGCACGCTGGCGGGCAGCATCCTGACGCTGGACCTGGCCCTGCGCAATACGCGCGACGCCACAGGCAAGCCCCTGAGCGACCTGTGGCGTTTGACGAGCGCCAACGCCGCGCGTCAGATCGGGCTGGGCGGGCGCAAGGGCACGCTCGCGCCGGGCTTCGACGCCGACGTGACGCTGCTCGATAACGGGCTGACGGTCCGGGCCACGGTGGTGGGTGGCCAACTCGTTTATCAGGCGTCGTGAGCGCGGCGGATGAGGCGGGCAGCAGGAAAGCGCCTCACCCCCCTGCCCCCTCTTCACGCGGAGTACCGCGTAGAGAGGGGGAAAAGCGCGCCCGCCCTGCTGGCGCGCTCCCCTCTTCACGCCGGCGGGGTCCCCTTTGGGGTGGCGGACATGGAGAGAGGCCGGGGGTGAGGATACTTCGACGCGGCAGCCCCGTATCCATCCACGCCGTTCATAGTACAAGCGCTGTGCTTGTGGTAGAATCCGGCGGCTCAGGCGGTCCGCGCCCATTTTGCCCTTACCGTGCGGCGCGCCGCCCGTGTTGGCCTGTGTTGTTGCCCTGCGTTGAAAGGACTGTGCTGTGTCGAACGCTCCGAAGAACCCGCCAGTCATTCGCCTGCCGCAAGCAGCCCTGGTCTTCATCGCCCTGGCGGCGGCGATCGGGGCCATGCTCATCATTTCAAACAACATGGATCCGCGCGCGGCGGTCCGTGCTGAATTTACCCTGACGCCGAGCGTTACCTTCACGCCCAGCATCACGCCCACGCCCGTTGATCCCTTCGCGGAGTTGACATTTGCCGAGTGGAGCAGCGATGACGGGTTATTGAAGCTGGAGAAACCGGCTTCCTGGGACGCCACCGCGACGCCCAACAACGGCCCGGTGGCTTACGTCTTCACCCATCCCGACAGCCGTGATACGGGTGTGTTGCTCGCGGTGCTGCCCACCGAGCAGATTTCGTCGCTGGCCGCGCTGCCCGAAGACGCTTCCCCGCGTGACCTGCTGAGCGCCCTGATTTCGCAGCCGGACACGGAAGCCTTTGAGGATGTGACCTTTGGCGAGTACCCGGCGGTTGCCTTCCAGGAGACGCGCCAGATCACGGACGCCATAACCGGCCAGCCCGTCGATAGCCATACGCTCATGTGGCTGGTGAAGCTCGCGCCGCGCCATATCCTGGTGCTTCAGGCCATCAGCCCGGAGACGTTCTGGGACAAGATGCAGGCGGCGTTCGACCAGATGCGCGAGACAATCGAGCTTGACGTGCCGGGCGCGATTGCCCGCCTGGATGAGGAATTTGCGCCCACCGCGACGCCGACGGCAGAAGCCACCGCCGAAGCCACTGCCGGAGCCACCGCCGGAGCGACCACAGAAGCGACCGGCCCGGCTACGTCCGAGGCCGCCTCTGAGGCGACGGCGGACAGCGCGCCCGAAGCGACCAGCGCCGCGACGCCCGAACCGGCGGCGACAGCGACGCCCACCCCGCGCTCCTGAGCGCGTTGGCCTGTGCAGATTGTGTGGTGAACCGGCGCGCCCGGCCTGTGCCCGGTGCGCCGGACGTGAGGTAGAGGAGATCAAGTAGTGATAAGTCAACGACGCGGATGGAAGGCGCTGGGCGTCGCGCTGTGGATCGTGGCCGTGCTCGCGGCGGCGCACGGCGCTATCCAGGCCCAACAGCCGCAAGAACTGCTGCGTAACGGGACCTTTGATACGTATTACGGCACGGGCGGCGAGAATGTCGTGCCCGATGGCTGGGCGCTCACCGCCAATGTGCCGGTTCGCTCCGCCAAACAAAACTGGGTTTTCAACGAGTTTCCGCCCTTCACGCATTCCTGGCAGGTTGCCTCGTCGGGTTATGTGTTCGACATGACCGCCTACCAGTTCGTGCCCGGCGTGCGCAGCGGGACGCGCTTGCGCTTCTCGGTGTACGCCAACCTCTTCACCTGCGACAACGACAAGTCGTGCATCACGGCGGAAACCGGGCGGCGCGTCTCGCAGCAGGAATCCGGGGCACGGGTGCGCATCGGCGTTGATCCGCAGGGCGGCTCGAATCCGGGCGCGCCGAGTGTGGTCTGGTCGCAGTTCATCTCGCCCTTTGACCGCTTCGAGCAGCTCATCATCGACTTCCAGTCGCAGAATGACAACGGCGTAACGGTGTTCATGAACGCCACGCAGTCGGTGGGCATGTTGCTCAACCACGTGTATTTCAGCCAGGCCAGCCTGCAACTGACCGGCGCATCGGCGGGCGGATCCGGCGCAACGGAAGTCCCGCGTTTTGCGCCCTACGTGACGCCGCAAGGCCAGCAGCCCGACGGCAGCGTCGTACATGTCGTGCGGACCGGCGACACCCTGGCATCCATTGCGGTGGCCTATGGCGTGCCGCTGGCCCAGATACGCGAGCTGAACAATATCCCGGCGGAAGAATACGTGATCCAGATCGGGCAGCGCCTTCTGATCAAGCGCGCCATGCCGAACATCACGTATGTGATCGTCACCAACACGCCGACGATGGACCCGAACGCCACCTGGACGGCCACGCCCAGCCCGACTCGCAGTCCCACCGCGACGGCGACACGCCGGGCGGGCGGCGGCAGTGGTCTGGCGACGCCGCGCGTGATCGTGATCACCGTGAATCCGAGCGCGCCGACGGCCACGCCCACGCCGGGCAGCGGCGCGATGCGCTCCCCGCGCTTACCCGGTGCACCCGGCGGCGAGCGCGTCGCCAAAGTCCGGCCACGGCCTGTGCAGTCGCAGCTGAGCGGGGCGATCTGCGCGCTGGCCTATGACGACGCCAACAAGAACCGCTATCACGATGCCGACGAGCCGCTGCTTTCGGGCATGATCCTGAGCCTGAGCCAGCGCGAGCAAGCGGCGGTGACGCAGATCACCGCCGCCGACCGGGCGCTGTGTTTCGCCAATCTCGCGCCCGGTATGTATGAGATGGTCGCCGAGCCGCCATCCAATCGTGGATTGACCACACCATCCCGCATCCGTATCGAACTCAGCCCAGGCGCGCAGCTTGGGCTTACTTTTGGCGCTGCAGAAGGCTTTGAGCCGGAGCCGGTGCGCTCGGCGGCCAGCACAGACGCGAACGAGGCCCAGGCGTCCGGCGCGCCCACCTGGCTGACCGACGCGCTGGCGAACAGCGGCTTGATCGTGCTCGGTCTGGCGGGCGTGGTCCTTTTTGGCGGCCTGGCTTTCGTGCTCTTCGTGCGGCGGCATTGAAGCATGGGAGAATCCCTCACCCTGCTGGCGACACCGGCCCGCGCTGGGCGTGAGGGACCACGGAAGCTTGGTTCGGCTAGATTCTGCGACCGAAACACCCACGATATCCAGACAAACGGGGCAAAGCAGGCATGGGCAGGCGTGTGATCACCCGCGACTTCCTCGACGAGCGGCTGGCCCCGGAGCTTGAGCCGGATACGCTGCAATACTTCGATCACGTGCGGCGCTATCTCGTGGCCCAGATGTACGTGCAGGGCAAAATCGTGCTGGATTTGGCCTGCGGCACAGGCTACGGCGCGGACATTCTGCTGAACTGCGGCGCGCGCCTCGTAGTGGGCGGCGACTTGAGCATGGATGCGCTGGAGTATGCGCGTTCGCGCCACTCGCGACGGCTTTATTTTGCACAACTGGACGTGTGCCAGCTGCCTTTCCCGCCCGCCAGCGTGGATGTCGTCGTGTCGCTGGAGACGCTTGAGCACTTGGCCACGCCGTTGGCCTTTCTGCGCGAAGCAGCGCGCGTCCTGCGGCCCGGCGGGCAGCTTATCCTGTCCACGCCCAACCGCGCCGTCGTCAGTCCGGGCAGCGCCACGCCGTATAGCCCATATCACAGCTTTGAGCCAACGCTGGACGAGCTACAGG
>JADZBY010000099.1 GCA_020851855.1 Anaerolineae bacterium | reverse complement strand
GGCTGGGCGCGCACCCGGTCGGTGAGTTGCCCGCCGCCCTCGTAGCCGACGTAGCCGGGCGGCGCACCGATCAGCTTGTTGACGCTGCTCTCGTCCATGTATTCGCTCATGTCGATCTCAAGCAGGGCGTCTTCGCTGCCGAACATAAACTCGGCCAGCGCCTTGGCCAGTTCGGTCTTGCCCACGCCGGTCGGGCCGAGGAACAGGAAGCTGCCGATGGGCCGCTTGGGGTCTTTCAGGCCGACGCGCGCCGTCTTCACCGCACGGCTGACGGCCAGCACCGCCTCTTCCTGCCCGATGATGCGCTCGTGCAGGTGCTCGACCATGCTGGCGTAGCGCGTGCGCTCGTCCTGGCCAAGCTTGGCCACCGGGATGCCGGTGATCTGCGCAGCGGCGAGCGTCACGTCTTCGCTGTCGACCACGTCCTTGATCGGCTTGCCGTCTTTCGCGTCCTGCGACTCTGCGCCCTGGCGGCTGACGTTGACCATCGCCGCCGCGCGGTGCATGAGGTGCTCGGCGCTGCGCGGCAGCGGCACGCCCGGACTCATGTAGCGCTTGGCGAGCTTGACGGCGGTCTTCAGCGCGTCCTCGGAGATCTTCACCTTGTAATCCGAGGCGATGTGCGGCAGGATGACCTTGATGATCTCCACCGTTTCATCTTCGCTCGGCTCCGGGACTTTCAAGACCTGCACATGGTCCACAATGCCGCTGGCGCTGCCGACGCGCTCATCGTAATCGGCCTGCGTCGTCGTGCCCACAACGACCGGGTCCTGGTCGATGATCGCTTTCTGCAAGATGGGCGTCGCCTTGGGAAACTCCGCCTTCAAGGGACCGCCGAAAAAGCGCTCGACGCGCGGGATGAACAGGATTCCGCCGCGCGCCTGGTTCAGCGCCGCGTTCAAGGCCTGTACCGGGTTATCGAGCAGGGCCGGTTCCTGGACCGTGACGAGCTTGGTCAGCCCGACCGGCCCTTTGCCCTCGGCCATCTGCAAGCCCAGACTGTACACCAGCGAGCGCTTGCCGACGCCGTCCGGGCCGATGAGCACCACGTTGCGGTTGATGCGCTGGGAGAGCATGTTTGTCAGCTCGCGCAGCAGCCCCTCGCGGAAGTACACGGCGCGCACGTTGCCCTGCTTGGCCGTAGCGACCACGTCGCCCGCCGTGGTGGCCTCTTTGGCGACCGGCTGGGCGGACATGAGTTCCGTCATGGCCTTCGGCGTGATGCCGAACTGGCGCAACAGCCCACCCGTGCTGACCTTGCTCTCGGTCATGATGGCCAGCATGTGGTCGGTATCGATGTACATCTCGTTGCGCGCGTTGGCGACGCTCAAGGCTTCGTCCAGTCCGATGATCATCTGGCGGCCCAGCGCGATGTTTTCGCCGCTCGCCGCCTGAAAGAACAGATCGCCGTCCATGTCGCGGCGCTGCTCGACGGCCAGCCGCACCGAGCGCTCCAGCCGGTCGAGGTCCAGGCCGCGCTGGGTCTTGAAATAGTCCAGGATGCGGCGCGCGGCGCTGTCCTTGCTGCGGATCATGGCCAGCAGCACCGATTCGGGGTCGAGGACCTTTTTGTTGTAAGAGCGGTTGATTTCGACGGCAGTGTTCATCACTGTCGTCAGGTCTTTCGAGAGCAGGCTGGGTTTGAGCGTGGCCATGAGCACCCCTTGACGCGGGTAGGCGGTAGATCACCGGGCTTGTGGAAAAACAGCGTCTAAGGTAGCGCGAAAACGGCCTCAAAACAAGGCGGAGATGCACGCCCCAGGGCAATCGCCCCAAAGCATCCTCACCCCTGGCCCCTCTCCATGTCCGTCACCCCAGACCACCCATTGAACGCAAGCGTTCAATGGGAACCCGACGGCATGGAGCGGGGAGATCGGCTGCCATGCCGGCGCGTGCTTCCCCCTCTCTAGGCGGTACTCCGCGTGGAGAGGGGGGCAGGGGGTGAGGCCCTTTCCTGCTGCCTGCCTTAATAGCGGATTCTGATGCAATTGCCCTGTGCGCGCCCGCCGTCGGAACCGCCTGGGAAGCGCGGCGCAGGTGCGGTATGCTCAGCGCCGCCGCCGGAACCTGAACCCGAACCGACGAGGACGAACGATGATCACCGACTGGACGCTTGCGCTCAGTTTCGCCCTGCACCTGCTCGCCACCGTGGTATGGATCGGCGGGCTGATCCTGGCCACGGCGCTGGTGTGGCCCGAAGTGCGCGCCGCCATCTCTCGCAATGGCGAAAACGCCTCACTGCTCGACTTTCTCGACCGGCTGCGCAAGCGCTTCAACCCGATTGCCAACCTGAGCCTGTTGCTGCTGATCGTGACCGGCCTGTTCCAGATGGACAAAAGCCCACATTACGATGGGCTGCTCGTGTTCCAGAATGATTGGTCGCGCGCTATACTGGTAAAGCATGTCGCCGTACTGGGCATGGTGGGCGTCGGCGTGCTGATGCAATTCGGCGTCATCCCGGCGTTGGAGCGGGCCACGTTGCTCGCCAGCCGGGGAAAAGAGCAGGGCACAGCCGACCTGGAGCGGCTGCGCCGCCGCGAGCGACGGTTGACGGCGCTCAACGCGACGCTGGGCGTGCTGGTCCTGGTGTGTACCGCCGTCGCCACCGCTGCCTGAACCATGCGGCGACTGGCACGAAGAGGTGTCCCATGGCCCAAATTAGTCTTTCTTCGTCGAAGCGCACCTTTCGGGTGCACTCCCTGGTGCGCTGGCTTGCCACGCCAGCCATCGCCTGCGCGGTCATCGTCGCGATCATCTATTTTGTGTCCGAGCCGCGGGATCGGGTCATCTTGCCCTGGATGATCCTGATCCTGGGCATTGCGTTGGGCTTCGTCGCCTTGCTGCTCTACATGGTTCGCCTGGAAATATCGCCCGATGGCATCCTCTACGGGTTGCCTGGAATACGTGTGCGCACTGCCTGGGATAACATCGAAGGCTACGCCTTTCGTAGCTCGGCCAGTGGCCAGTACACGGCCCTGGTGATGCGCCAGCCGGCGCAGATCAGCGGTTGGCTGACGCCGCTGATGGGCTTCAGCGCGGCCATGCCCACCATCGAAGGAATGCGTGCGCGGCGCGGGATTGGCGAGATGGAGAAGGCGATCCCGATCAGCATGTTCGCCGCCGACTGGCGCGACGGCGAGTTGGGATCGTTGATCCGGCAGTACGCGCCCGCCGCGTTTGACAATCTTGTGAGCTGAGGCGCAGTCGTTTTGCACCCGGCTGACGGCCTGATGTGGGTGGCAGGCTTCTCCTGTGCCCGCATCAGGCCGGCGCGCGAGTCGGGATGTTGGCGATACGCCCGGCGGAGTTGCTGCCGCGCGCAAAAGGGCGCGTCAAGGCATTGCAGGTCGAAGCGTTAAGCATCAAACCGTCGAAACACCGAAGCATCGGAACACCGAAGCGTTGAAGCGTTGAAAGAGGTCACGTTGTCTCGTCGTCTTGAACTCTGGCTGCTCGTGCTGATCCTGTTGGGCGCGGCGGCGGTCCGTATCGCCGAACTGAGCAGCCTGCCCGCCGGATTTTCCGACGACGAGATCGTCAATCTGTCTCTGGCGGACACGGTCCGGCTGGGTGCGGTGTCGTCCCTGTATAGTGTGGGTGGGCCTGCGCCGGGCCGCGAAGGGCTGTACCCACTCTTGCAGGCTGTGGTCACGGGCATCGCCGGGCACGGGCTGCTCATCACGCGCCTGCTGTCGCTGTTCGGCGGGCTGTTGAGCGTCGCGCTCGCTTACCGGTTGGGGCGGCGGCTGTTCGGCCACATCGCAGGCATCGTGGCGGCGCTCGGCATGGGCGTGTCGCTGTGGCCGGTGCTGCTCTCGCGCTCGGCGCTGCCCGTCGCCATCCTGCTGCCGCTGTTCAGCGGCATGATTCTCGCCCTGTCGCGCGCCTTGCACTTGCGCCAACGTATTGATCCCGATCCGCCGAACACGATCACGTATGCCATCGTCGGGATGCTCATCGGCACGATGGCCTATGCGCACTGGACGGCGCTGGTCACGCTGCCGCTGCTCATCGTGTACGCGGTCTACCTGATTACCACACGGCAGGCGCTCTCACGGCGCGTGCCGGGTTATATCCTGTTCACCATCTTGATCGTGCTCGTGGTGAGCATCCCGTACCTGACGTTCAGCCTGCGCGCGCCGAACCTGAGCGGCTTCACGCGCTTCTGGGCAGAACGGCCTGAAGGCGTGGGCGAATACCTCAGCAGCACCTTGCGCACGCTGGCATCACTCGCCTTCCGGGGCGATCCACGCCCTGATCACAACCTGCCCGGCTGGCCGCTGCTCAATCCGGTTCTCGCGGTCCTGTTCCTGATCGGACTGGTCGAAGCGATCCGGCGCTGGCGCGCGCCCAACATGATGCTGATGCTACTTTTGCTGCTGTTCGGCCTGGGCACAGACGCCTGGAGCCGGGGCGACGTGAACTTTGCACACCAGATCGTCGCCCTGCCCGCCATCATGGCGCTGGTCGGCCTGGGCGCATCGCTCGGCCTGGAGCGCGCCTAT
>JADZBY010000098.1 GCA_020851855.1 Anaerolineae bacterium | reverse complement strand
TCCATGTTGATGCCGAGCAGAATCTTGCCCATGATGTGTGTCCTCTTTGTGAGAAACGCGGCTATCTGGCGGCGATGCGGCGGTTGGCGTCCTCGACGATGTCGCGCACCCAGGCCAGGCTGCGCTCGATCATCGGCCCGCCCTGGCCTTCGCACTCGATGCTGACCACGCCGTCATAGCCGATCTCGACCAGGATGTCGAAGCACTTCTTGATGTTGTCCACGTTCACGCCGTCGCCGATGGCCGTGGCGCTGACCGCGATGCCCGTCAGCTCACCGCGCATGGCCGCCGCCAGCGATTGGCTCACGTCCTTCACGTGCACATGGCTGACCTTGTGCTTGAAGCGCTGCAAGAAGGCGACCGGGTCCTGCCCGGCGATGAACGTGTTGCCGGTGTCCATGTTCATGCGCAAATGCGGCGTGTCGAAGAAGCCCAACATGCGCTCCATGAACTCCGGTTTTGTCGTGTAATAGCCGTGCGGCTCGATGTTGATGACCATGTCATAGCGCGCCGCCACGTCGAGCGCCTGCCCGTAGATGCGCTTCATCGCGTCGAGCGCGTCGTCGTCGCTCAGTCCGGCGGGCGCGTAGCGGTCGTCGGTCGTATCAATGCGGTTGCAGCCGACCAGATACGCCCAGCGGATCGAGTTGATGATGTAGTTCACGCCCAGGAACGAGGCGTTGGGCAGTGAAAGCGGGTAAGCGGCGTCAAGCTGCGAAAACTGCACGCCGTAGTCGTCCATCTTTCGGCGCAGCGCGAGTGGGTCTTCCCAGAGCGCCACGTGCGGCTGGTAGCCCAGCCCGTGAATCCAGCTCACGCCGTCGATTGTGCCGCACTCGATGTAGTGCAGGCCGTTTGTCTGTGCCCATTGTAGGCACTGCTCAAAGCTCCAATAGCTGCTGTTGAAAGCGTCGGTGTGGAAACCAATTTCGATCATCGGGATCACTCCTGCGGCCCAAACGCAGAATGAACGTACAGGGGAAGGAAGAAACCTGCGCCAGACAGACATCCCTCACTCCCCTTCCCCTCTCTCCCTGATGGAGAGAGGGGAGAAGAGCAAGACATGACCTGTGTTTTCCGCCCCTCTCCCTGATGGAGAGGGGTCGGGGGTGAGGGTTTGTGGACGTGCGCTAGTTGCTGCCCCACAGGTCTTCCAGGAAGCCGGGGATGTCGTTGCAGCCGCACATGGCGTAGTGACCATCGGGCAGATCAGGGTTGGCATACTGATCCAGGTTCTCGTTGGTGATGAACGGCTGCGGCAGCACCCATTCCTGGGGCACGGACTCGCCGTTCAGGATTTTCACCGCCGCGATGATCGGCGTCCGCCACTGGTAGGTCGGGTACGTCGGCGCGATGCCGGTCAGCCCTTCGGCCTGCCACACCTTCAGCCAGCCGTTGAAGTCTTCGCCGGTGATGGGCGGCACGTCCGCGCCAAAGTCCACGAACGCTTCGTACACCGCCGCACTCACGCCGCCGAAGTCCGACCAGATGCCGTTCAGCTCATAGCGCTCCAGGTAGTCGAGCACGATGGCCTTGGCCTTGGCCGGGTCCGACTCGTTGAACTCCATACCCACCACGTTGATGCCGGGGTACTCGGAGAAGATCTGCTCGGCGGCCTGCCAGCGCGTCTCCAGCACGTCGACGCCGGGCAGCACGCGCAGGGCCAATACGTTGCCCTCGCCGCCCATCTGCTCGGCCAGCCACCGTGCGCCGGTCGCGCCGAAGGCAAAACCGCCGATGGGGTGGATGAACGTGGTGTAGTCGGTGGTGTTCACGCCACGGTCAAAGACCACAACCGGGATGCCCGTCGCATAGGCTTTTTCGACCGCCGGGGTGAGCGCTTCCGTGGTGGCGGGCGACACGATCAGGATGTCGCAGTCGCGGGTGAGCAGGTCTTCGATGTCGCTGATCTGCTTCTCCGGGCTTTCCTGCGCGTCGGTGGCGATGAACTCGCCAATCTCCGGGTGCTGCGTCACTTCGTACTGCATCACCGCGTTGCCGACCACGCGCCAGCTATTGTTGATCGAGGCGTTCGAGAAGCACACCTTCCACGGCGGCTCGGTCTTGAACATGCTGGTGTCGATCATCTCAATCGGCTCCAGCATTTGCTCCCAGGGCTTGCCTTCGGGGCCTTGCGGTTCCATGTCCATCTGGGCAAGCTGGCGCTCCATGTCGCCCATCGCCAGGAAGGGGTTCGGCGTCGGGTCGCCGCCCTGGGCCTGGGCCAGCGAGGCCATGCCGATCAGCATGAACGCCACGATCAAAACGCTGAGAAGTGCCTTTTTACGCATTCTTTCCTCCATGCAAAGCTTCGACCTGAAACCGGTTTGGCTGGACGGTCCGCAAGTCCACGTGGACACGTCCGAGGGTGGGGTGCGGTCGGCTCCTTTCTCTCATCTCGTCCTTGTTACTGCGACCGCTGGCGCCGGGCCGCGATGGCCACGGCGGCGATGATGATCAGCCCCTGCACACTGAGGCGGATCGGCAGCGGAAAGCCCAGGTAGTTGAGCAGCGAGAACATCGCCTGAAGGGTCAGCGCGCCAAGCACCGCCCCGGCGAGGTTGCCGCGCCCGCCGCCCAGGGCCACGCCGCCCAGGACGATCGCGGAGATAGACTGAAATTCGTAGCCCTGGCCCACGCTGAGCGAGGACACGCCGCTGAACCCGGCGATCAGCACCGCGCCGAGCGCCGCCAGCAGCGAGCACAGCACGAAACACGCCGTCTTCACCGTGGCGACGTTCACGCCGGACAGGCGCGAGGCGACCGGGTTGCCGCCCACGGCGTACACGCGGCGGCCAAAGGTGGTGAAGTGCATCAGGATGGCGCTGATGGCGATCACGATGAGCATGATCACGAAGGCATACGGGATGTCCGTCTCCCCGATGTTGCCGCGCCCGTACACCCGGAAGTTGTCGGTGATGCCGCCCTGCGGTGCGCCGCGCGTATAGATCGAGATGGCGCCCTGGGCGATCAGTAACATACCGAGCGTGACCACGAAGGACGGCACGCGCAGCCGGGTGACGATGAAGCCGTTCGTCAGGCCGACGAGCAGCGCGATGCCGAACATCCAGGCCAGCGCCGCGCCGAGATAGTCCGGGCGGTTGTCCATCACGTTGGCCGCCACCGCCGCGCACACCGTGATCAACGAGCCGACCGACAGGTCGAACTCGCCGCTGAGCATGACGTACATCTGCCCGATGGCGACCACCACAATCGGCGCGGACCGCTTGAAGAAGTTGAGCAGCGTTGTCGAGCGGTAAAAGCCCGGATTGACGAAGGCGATGGCGATCAGGACCAGCGCCAGCACGATCAGGATCACCGGGATTTTGCTGAGCAGCCTGGGGATGCGCCGCGCGCTGGCGTTTTGCGCCGAGATTGCGCCGTCCATGTGTCCGTTACTCCCTTTACCGCCGCGACCGGAACGTGTAGAACGCGACGACCGCGATCAGGATCGCGCCGCGCAGCACGTCCTGGGCAAACGCGCCCACGTTCAGGATGTTGAAGATGTTGCTCAGGATGGACAGGATCAGCACCCCGGCCAGCGTGCCCCACACGCCGCCGCGCCCGCCTGAAAGCGGCGCGCCGCCCACCACGACGGCGGAGATCGAGTCAAGCTCCATGCCCTGGCCGACCCACGGCGCGCCCGCCCGCAACCGGCTGACGATGAAGATAGCCGTCAGCGCCGCGCCCAGCCCGGCCAGCACGTGCGCGATGACCATGACGCGGTTGGTGCGCACGCCCGACAGGCGCGCCACTTCCGGGTTGCCGCCCGTGCCGTACAGGTGGAAGCCGAATTTCGTGTAGCGCATCAGCAGGAAGGCCAGCGCGCACACGATCATCATGAAGATGACGCCCACCGGGATGGGGCCGACCGTGCCATAGCCCAGGAACTCGTATTCGCGCGGGATGCTGCCCGCGAAGTTGTCGAATCCGGAGAACAGGAAACCCTGGATGATCAGGCTCGTGCCCAGCGTGGTGATGAACGGGTTGACCTTGAGCCGGGTGATGATCAGGCCGTTGATCAGCCCCACCAGCATCCCCGCGCCGACGGCCACGAGCGAGATGGGCAGCATCATATCCACGCGCCCCGCCATGAGCAGGGACGTGACCACGGCGATGGCGCTGATCGACTGCCCGACGGACAGGTCGAGCGACCCGGCGACGATGACGAACGTCTGCCCGAAGGCGACCAGCGCCAGGGCGACCGAGCGCTGCATGATGTTGATGTAGTTCTCGGACGTGGCGAAGCCCGGCACGAAGAGCGAGCAGCCGACGAGCATCACGCCCAGCACGATGTACACGCCCAGCGTCGGGTTGGCCGACACGATCTGCAACAGGCTGCCCACCCGGCGGCGTTCCTGCGTGGCGCTGGTCATGAGGCGCTCCCTTCTCGCTCCCGGACCGGCGCAGAGACGGGCGACTCGTCGTCCTCGGTCCCGGTCGCCGCCTGCATGATCATGTGCTCGGTCAGGCGGTCGCCGGGGAAGGCAGCGGCGATGGCCCCGTTGCGCATGACGATCACGCGGTCGCTCATGCCGATCACTTCGGGCAATTCCGACGAGATCATCATGATCGCCACGCCCTCGGACGCCAGACGGCGCATCAACTGGTGGATGCCGGCCTTCGCGCCCACGTCGATGCCGCGCGTTGGCTCGTCAAAGATGAGCAGCCGCGCCTGGGTGGCCAGCCACTTGGCGAGCACAACTTTCTGCTGGTTGCCGCCGCTCAGGAACTGCACTTCCTGGTCGTCGCCCGCCGCGCGCAGGTCGAGAGAGGCCGCCATATCGCGGACCATGCCCGTTTCCGCGCCGCGTTTGATCAGGCCGAGCACCTGCCGCCGGTCCAGGCTGGGCAAGGCCGCGTTCCAGCGCACCGAGAGCGGCAGCACCAGCCCCTCAGTCTTGCGGTCGTCGCTGATGAAGCCGATCCCGGCGGCGATGGCCTGCCGTGGGCTGCGAATCCGGATCGGCTGGCCGTTCAGCGTCACCGCGCCGCTGCTGATCGGCACATCGCCAAAGAGCGCCCGCGCCAGAAAGCTGCGGCCCGCGCCTTCCAGCCCGGCGAAGCCGACGATCTCGCCACGCTTGATCTGGAAGGACACATCATACAGGTTGCCCTCGGCGCTCAGGTTGCGCACGTCGAGGATCGGCGCGCCGATGCTCGACGGCGCGGCTTTGGGCGGGAAGTACGACTCGAACTCGCGCCCGACCATGAGCTGCACCAGCGCGTTGCGCGTCACGCCGCCGGCGTCGCGTGTGGCGACGACGCGCCCGTCTTTGAGCACGGTGACGCGGTCCGCGATGCGGAAGATTTCTTCGAGCCGGTGCGTGATGTAGATGATCGTGACGCCGCGCTGCTTGAGGCGCTGCACCAGTTCCAGCAGGTGATCGACCTCGTGGAGCGACAGCGCCGCCGTCGGCTCGTCCATGATCAGGATTCCGGCGTTCAGCGACAGCGCCTTGGCGATCTCGACCTCTTGCTGCTGTGCGACGCGCAACTGGGCGACGGGCGTGGTCGGGCTGATCTTCACCCCGATCTCGCGCAACAGGGCCGCCGTCTGCTGGACCATCGTGCGCTCGTCCACGATCAGGCCACGCTGCGGCTCACGGCCCAGGAAGATGTTGCGCGCCACCGAGCGGTACGGCAGCAGGTTAAATTCCTGGTAGATGATGCTGATGCCGTGCTGTTGCGCTTCCTGCGGGTGGCGAAAGTGCACTTCCTGGCCGCGCACCACGAGCGTGCCCTCGTCGGGCCGGTACGCGCCGGTCAGGATTTTCATCAGGGTCGATTTGCCCGCGCCGTTCTCGCCCACCAGGGCATGCACTTCGCCCGGCTGGCAGGTGAAGCTCACGTCCTGAAGGGCGACCACACCCGGAAAGCGCTTGGTGATGCCGCGCATCTCCAGGATGGGCGTCGTTGTCTGCACTGGCAATGAAGGTGAAGAAGCCATATTCTACGTTTTGCCCCGACTGCTTCTCACTTCCCAGGGAAC
>JADZBY010000097.1 GCA_020851855.1 Anaerolineae bacterium | reverse complement strand
GCTTCATCCAACGGGCGGAACGTCAATTCGGCCATCGAACACGCTCCTTTCGGGGCGAACAGCCCTCACTCCACCGGTTCCTCTCTTCCTCATGGCGAGAGAGCGGTGCGGACAACGCCTGCGTTGTCCCTACCCATCCCGGCGTAGGGACGAGGCCTGCCTCGTCCGCCTGCCCCGCGTCTGCGCTCCGTACTCGCCGTGCCGCATGGCGAGAGAGCGGTGCGGGACAACGCAGGCGTTGTCCCTACCCATCCTGGCGTAGGGACGAGGCCTGCCTCGTCCGCCTGCGCCTCGTCCGTCCCGCTTCTGCCGCCAAAAACTGGCGAATCCGAATCTCCCTCGTTGACAAAGACAAAGAAAAACATATATGATAATTCTGTACGAAGTGAAACGGTTCACTTCGTCAAAGATAGTGTATTGCAAAGTGAGCTGAAAGAAAAGCACCTCAATTTGTCTGAGGCACAATGAACCGCAAATTCGAGAGCCAGTATGGGTATTTTAGCGGCGACGGGCGGGAGTATGTGATCACCACGCCGCTCACGCCGCGCCCGTGGGGCAACGTGATCAGCAACGGCGATTACAGCCTGATGATCTCCCAGACCGGGTCGGGCTACAGCTGGCGCGGCAACGCCGGGCAAAACCGCATCACGCGCTCGTTTCAAGACCTGATTAAAGACAACTGGGGCAAATACTTCTACATCCGCGATCTAAAGCGCGGTACGTTCTGGTCGGCAACTTACAAGCCGGTCATGCGCCCGTACCAGCGCTTCGAGGTGACGCACGGCCTGGGCTATTCGCGCTTTGTCCAGCAGATCGAGGACATCGAGAGCACACTCACCGTGTTCGTCGCCGCCGATGCGCCGCTGGAAGTTTACCAGCTGACACTCACCAACCACAGCGCCGAGGCTCGCGAGCTGGACGTGACCAGCTATGCGGAATGGCTGCTCGGTTTCGCCCCGGACGAGCACCGCGAGTTCCACAAGCTGTTCATCGATACGTCCGCCGACCCCGACGGGCGCGCCGTGTTCGCCCGCAAGTGCCTGTGGGGCTTCCCCGACGACAAAGGGCGGCACAACAACATCGACTGGCCGTACACCGCGTTCATGGCGACCAGCGAGCCGCTCAAGTCCTTCGACTGCGACAAGGAGTCCTTTGTCGGCCTGTACAACAACGACGATCGGCCCGCCGCGATGGCCGAGCCGTGTCTGGCGGGTCGCTATGGGCGCTTCACGGACGCCATCGCCGCGCTGCAGGTGGCGGTCAATCTCCAGCCGGGCGAATCGAAGACGGTTGTGTTCACGCTGGGGGCGGCGGAAGAGGGCCGCGAAGACGCCCACGACCTGATCGCGCGCTTCTCGTCCGTGGAGAAGAGCGAGCAGGCGTTGCAGGCCGTACACGCCTTCTGGTCGCGTTTTGTGGACCGCGAGCGCGTCGAAACGCCCGACGACGCCCTGAACATCATGACGAATTACTGGCTGAAGTACCAGGCCATCTCGTGCCGCCTGTGGGGCAAATCGGCGTTTTACCAGGTTTCGGCGGGCTACGGGTTTCGCGACCAGTTGCAGGACAGCCAGGTCTTCCTCGTGGGCGAGCCGGACTTCGCCCGCAAGCAGCTGCTCATGCACGCGGCGCAGCAATTCATCGAAGGCGACGTGCTGCACTGGTGGTTCTCCATTCGCGGCGGCGGCCCGCGCACGCACTGCTCGGATGACCTGCTCTGGCTGCCCTTCATCCTGGATGCGTACCTCGACGAGACGGCGGATTACAGCGTGCTCGACGAGATGGTCCCCTACCTGAACGGGCCAGCCGAGCCGCTTTACGAGCACTGCAAGCGGGCTATCGAGCGCTCGTTCCGCTTCTTCTCGCCGCGCGGCGTGCCGCTGATGGGCGACCACGACTGGAACGACGGACTGAGCGCGGTCGGCACGCTGCTCAAGGGCGAGAGCTTCTGGGTAGCCGAGTTCCTGTACATGATCCTGGGCGCGTTTGCGCCCATCGCCCGGCGGCGCGGCGATGAGCGCTGGGCGGAGCGCTGCGACGCGGTGCGCGACAGCCTGAAGCTGGCCCTCAACCGCTACGGCTGGGATGGCGCGTGGTATTTGCAGGCCACCACGGACGACGGCCTGCCGCTCGGCTCCCAGGTCAACGACGAGGGCAAGGTTTTCCTGATGCCCAACATCTGGGCGGTGATCAGCGGCGCGGCGGATGACGGGCGCGGCGAGACGGCGATGCAGTCCGTGACCGAGTACCTGCTCAAAGATTACGGCACGCTGCTCAATTACCCGGCCTTCACGCGCCCGCGTCCGGACATCGGCTATGTGACGCGCTACGCGCCCGGCCTGCGCGAGAACGGCGGCGTGTACACCCACGCGGCGACGTGGTCGGTGTGGGCCTATGCGGCCATCGGGCAGCCGGAGCTGGCTTACGAGGCCTACCGGCGCATCTGCCCGCCCAACCGCAGCGCCGACATTGACACGTACAAGGCCGAGCCGTACGTCACGCCGGGCAACATCGACGGGCCGCTCTCGGAATACTATGGGCGCGGCGGCTGGACGTGGTACACCGGCTCGGCGCAATGGCTGCACCGCGTCGCGACGCACTGGATTCTCGGCGTGCGCCCGCAGGAAGATGGCCTGCTGGTCGAGCCGTGCATCCCGGCGCGCTGGCCGGGCTTCAAGGTAACGCGGGCGTTCCGTGGCGCGGTGTACGCTATCGAGGTCGAGAACCCGGACGGCGTCAACAGCGGCGTGCGCGCGGTGACTATCGACGGCCAGCCGCACACGAGCACGCTTCTCCCGGTATTTGGGGATGGAAAGACACACGCGGTCAAGATCATTATGGGCGCATAGCCCGGAATGGAGGTCAGGCGGGTTCCAGACAAGCCCACACACGATTTGACGTTGCAGGTAGGAGCACACGCTGGGCCGTTTCATCCAAGTTCACCCAAGTTAGCTAGCTAGCGTTCGGTATGCATATCCGAGAGGCACAAGGAGATAATGAAGTGAAACCCTTAGCCAAACTTATGACCGTCGCCTTTGTCCTGGCCATCGCGCTGGCGGCTTTCGGGCCTGTGGTGCGCGCGCAGGACGCCGTCACCATTCGGTACGCCAACTGGAACGTGGGCACGGAAGAAGAGAACAACCTTCAGCGCCAGCTCATCGCCGCCTACATGGAGATGAATCCCAACGTCACGGTCGAGTTCGTCGATATGTCCGCCGAGGGGCGCTGGGACGAGAAGCTGACGAACTATGCCGCGCGTGGTGAGCTGCCTGACGTGTGGATGGCGGACAATACGCCGCTGTACATCAAGAACGACTGGGTTGCTGACCTGACCGAGATGGTTCAGGGCGATCCCGACTGGGAAGCCGTGCCGCAGGTGCTGAAGGACGCCGTGACCTATGACGGCAAAGTCATGGCCCTGCCCGCCGCGCAGTTCGTGATGGGCTACTGGGTCAACCAGGACCTGTTCGAAGCCGCCAACCTGGACGCGCCGACCTACGGCGTGTCGGTGGACGACTTCCTGGCCGCCGCGACGGCAATCACCGATGTCCAGAATGGCGTGCTCGGCCTGGACGAGATGGAGCCGGTCCTGGGCTGGTATCCCAGCACGCAGGACAGCAACCTGAAGTGGTTCGGCTTTGACGGCGAGCATATGAACTACAACTCCGCCGCCTTCAAGGGCGCTATCCAGACGGCGGGCGACCTGAAATCGCACACGTGGCAGGGCCTGACCGACGACCAGAAGCCGAATTTCACGGCGCAGGGTCCCTGGGAACTGTTCCTGAACCAGGAAGTCGGCGCGAAATGGGACGGCGGCTGGGTCGTGCCGGATTACGCCTCGAAGGCCACCTTCAACTGGGACTTCGTCGGCATTCCGGGCGGCAACCAGGC
>JADZBY010000096.1 GCA_020851855.1 Anaerolineae bacterium | reverse complement strand
CTCGACCTCAAGGCGGCGCAGGCGGCTATGGAGCAGACCGAGGTCAACGCGCGCTGGCAAACGCTGATGTCGTCGTTCTTCGAGATTCCGCCCGGCGCGCACCCCGATCAGTCGCTCATCGAGCTGGAAGAAGTGTTCCATACCGATTGAGCGGTCTGCCGCCACAGTTACACGTCACAGGGCAAGGTCAGGCGCTCGAAGCTGTGGGACCTCACCCCCTGGCCCCCTCTCTATGCGGTACGCCGCGTGGAGAGGGGGAACAGCGCAGCAGAGGGCGTGCAGACTCCCCTCTTTACAATTGCCGGGGTCCCCTCTGGGGCGGAAGGCGTGGAGAGGGGCCGGGGATGAGGTCAGTGTCTTGACGGCATCGTTCTGCGCACTGTCGACGCTCAACGCGCATAACAGCGCCTAAAAACAGCGAGCGGCGGACAAGGTATGCCCTGTCCGCCGCCAGTTGTCAGAAACCATCAGCCCGGATGGGTGCGTCCGGGTTAAGGCCCGATCACGTCAGGAACATGGGCATGCCGAAGACGTGGCGGATGCGCGGACGGTACGTGTCGATGTCGTACAGTTCCGGCACGTTCACCTGCTTCTTGCCCTGCGAGATGGTGGCAATCGGCACGTCGCTGTACACGCCGCGCTGCAAACACACCAGCCGCCCCGACTCGCCGCGCTCGATCAGGCCCATCGCCATCTGCGCGTAGTTCGCGGCAACCATCAGGTCCAGCGAGTCCGGCGCGCCGGAGCGCATCAGGTACGCGACCTGCTGGTAGATGATGCCCGCGCTCGTGATGCGGCCCAGCGCGTCGCCGATTTCCTTGCCGATGCCGCCCAGCTTGCGATGGCCGTAAGCGTCTGCTTCGCCGGCCTCAAGCGGATGGCCCTCGACCGGGTGCGCCCCTTCAGACACAGTCAGGATGGCGTAGTTGCTGGGGTTGGCCCGCTTGTCTTCCATGATCATTCGCGCCAGTTTGTCGATATCAAACGGCACTTCCGAGATCAGGGAGCGGTCCGCGCCGGCCAGATACGCCGCGATGAGCGACGTCTCGCCGGAGTTGCGCCCGAATAGCTCGACGATGGCCAGGCGCTCGTGCGAGCCGGCGGATGTGCGCAGGTTGTGGATAAATTCCACGCTGCGCGTGACGGCGGTGGAGAAGCCGATGCAGTAGTCCGTGCCGTACACGTCATTATCCATCGTCTTGGGGATGGCGATGACGCGCACGCCTTCATGGTGCATCCGCACGCCGTAGCTGAGCGTGTCGTCGCCGCCGATGGGGACCAGACAGTCGATGCCCAGCTTGGCGATGACCTTCAGAACATGGTCGGTGCAGTCCACCGTGCCGCTGGAGTTCTTGCCTTCCGCGCTCAGGAAGGGCGGCAGTTTGTCGGCCCGAACGTTGGCCGGGTTCGTGCGCGACGTGTGCAGGAAGGTGCCGCCCGTGCGGTCGATACGGCGGACAGATTCCTTATCCAGTTTGGCCACATGTCGGCTGTTATCGGCGCCGTCGTCGAGGTTGTATTCCAGAAGGCCGGCCCAGCCCCTCCGGATGCCGAGGACTTCGTACCCATTGTCCACGGCGCGGTTCACGAGAGCTTTGATCGCCGGGTTCAGGCCTGGTACGTCGCCTCCCCCGGTCAACACTGCGATGCGCATAATGCTGAATCCTGCCTTAATTCTTAAGGAGCTGACAACCGGGTGATTCTAAGGCGCGGATCGTGGCCTGTCAACAAATCCTAAAGGGAAATGGGGAGCGAGCCGGGGCGATATGTGAGAGGTCACAGACGGGGCGACGTTGCGGATCGTCTGTCGCGCCCGGCGTTAAAGCGAGCGGGCTAAACGGACAAGGCCCTGACGGGCCGGCGCACGCCTTTAGCCCGAAGGGCTTCGTAGGTTCAGCCTGGACCTTCAGGTCCGGGCGCAACGATCCGTTCTCATTTGCGAAAATGCATTGCGCCGGTCTGGACGTGTGGAGATGTGGAGAAAGCGCGGACAACGCAGGCGTTGTCCCTACGTAATGCCCCGTAGGGACGAGGCCTGCCTCGTCCGCCGCCTGCCTCGTCCGCCGCCCTCACCCCCGCATAGCGCCGAGGGCGCGCGCCGGGCGCGGACGGCGGGCGCGCGCCACATCCGGCCAGATCGTCCAGAGCGCCACCCACCAGCTACCCAGGGCGGCCATCGTCGCGTAGCCGACCACGAACATATGCCCGTGGCTGAGAGCCATGATCGCCACCAGCAGGCAGTACAGGCCCCAAAGCAGGTCAATCAGCACGCCCACGTCAGCGCGCAGCCGGTACGACGTGGCGTGCACCGCCTGGCCGCCCCATTTCGGCGTGCGCAGGAACTCGCCGCGCTGGCCGAGCAGCGCCTTGAGCGTCGCCCGCAGCGTATTCATGGCCATGCCCGCGCCGATGACCTGCGCCAGGAATACGGCGACCATCTGCTGCCATTCCAGCGGGCGCAGCAGAAGTTGCGAGATGATGTAAAAGATCGTCGGGGCCAGAAGCAGCGGACCGAGCACGTTGATCGTGGTGAAGATCAGGCCGCTCTGCGGGTTGTACTGCATCAGGATGAGCAGGAAGGTGTAGCCGATCATCATCAGCACCATCATGCCCGTCAGCAGATAGCCGAGCAAGTGCAGCGACGCCTGGATTTTGGCCAGCAGGCTGTGTTTGCTGCGCCAGACCGGCACAAGCAGCGCCCGCGCACACTCCACGCCGCCCTGCGCCCAGCGCGCTTGCTGCCGCCGGAAGGCTTGCATGGTCGGCGGCAGCTCTGCCGGGGCGGTCACATCGCGCCGGTACAGCCCGCGCCAGCCGCGCACCCAGGCCCGGTAGCTCAGGTCCAGGTCTTCGGTGAGTGTGCTGGACTGCCAGCCGCCCGCATCCAGGATCGCGGATCGCCGCCAGACGCCGCCCGTGCCGTTGAAATTGAAAGCGAAGCCGCCATAACACCGGGCGAATTGCTCGATGGCGAAATGGCCGTCCAGCAGGATGGACTGGATGCGCGTCAGCCACGACTGGCGGCGGTTGAGATGATCCCAGCGCGTCTGGATGAAGGCCACGTCCGGCTCTTGGACCAGGACGGGGACTGTATTGCGCAAGAACGAAGGCGGCGGGATGAAATCCGCGTCGAAGATGGCGATGAAATCGCCGGTGGCCGTTTCCAGGCCGTAAGCGAGCGCCCCGGCCTTGTAACCTTCGCGCTTCGGGCGGTGAATCAGCTCGATGTGCACGCCACGCGCCTGCCACGCGCGCACGTGATCGGCCACGATCTGCCGCGTCTCATCTGTCGAATCATCCAACACCTGAATCTGGAGCTTGTCGGCGGGCCAATCGAGCCGGGCCACGGCATCGATGATGCGGCGGCTGACGTAGCGCTCGTTATAGAGTGGGATTTGCACCGTGACATGCGGCGCATTCGGACCAAGTGGGGTGCGGATGGCCCGGCGGCGGCGCACCCAGGCAACCGCCATCAGGAAGTACACATTCAGGTTGAAAATGAGCAGCATACCCAATGCCGGGATGATCACGGCAAAGGTCGCTAACGCCAGAAAGGTAATCCCCATAGGAGTCTGTACCCCAATCCTGTCGCGGGCTACCCAGCCCGGTACATCGCGTGACTTCCGCAGCCAGAGCATGGCGCAGCCGCCTGAGGCCACTCCGTGTAGCCGCAAGCGCACAAGCGCCACGCGGGCGCGCGTCTTACCCACTTGACCCGGACGCGCTGCGATGAAAGGGACAAACGCCCAAGTCTACCAGCAAATCCTCGATTTGTGGATGGGAAGATTGGCCGGGCATCCAACCCGCCATCTGTCCGACCGTCCGGTAACCTGTCCCCCTTTCATTGTACGCATAATAGGAGCGCGATGTTGCTTATGAAGGCGTGAAGTATCACAAAGTATTACAAAGATTAGCCCCCTCTGGCGAGCATTGCCGCAATGCAGAGGGGGCGATGGTGGCCGCACGTTATGCGATTGTGCCCGTCACAGCCTGCGTGCAGGCCGCCCCGGCCAAAATCAGGCGACGGTGACCTCGGAGCACAGGTACACATCCTGGATGGCGTTCAGCAGGGCAGCGCCTTCGGCCATTGGCCGCTGGAAGGCCTTGCGCCCGCTGATCAGGCCCATGCCGCCCGCGCGCTTGTTGACGACGGCGGTCAGGATGGCCTCGTTCAGGTCGTTCGCGCCGCTCGCGCCGCCGGAGTTGATCAGGCCCGCGCGCCCGTTGTAGTTGTTGAGCACCTGGTAACGGGTCAAGTCGATCAGGTTGTCGCTGCTCAGCTTGGTGTACATGCGCTCGTCGAGCTTGCCATAGGACGAGTTGCCGCTATTGAGCGCCTTGTAGCCGCCGTTGCCGGTGGGCAGTTTTTGCTTGATGATGTCGGCCTCGATGGTCACGCCCAGGTGATTGGCCTGGCCGGTCAGGTCCGCCGAGGTTTCGTGATTGACGCCGTTCACCTTGAAGGCGTTGTTGCGGGTGTAGCACCACAGCACGGTGACCATGCCCAGCTCGTGCGCGCGGTAGAACGCCTCGGATACTTCCATGATCTGGCGCGTGCTCTGGTCGGAGCCAAAGTAGATCGTCGCGCCGACGGCCACCGCGCCCATGTCCCACGCCTGCTCGACCTGGCCGAACATGACCTGGTCGAACTTGTTGGGATAGGTCAGCAGCTCGTTGTGGTTGATCTTGACGATGAAGGGGATGCGGTGCGCGTACTTGCGGGCGATGGAACCGAGCACGCCGAAGGTCGAGGCCACGGCGTTGCAACCGCCTTCGATGGCCAGCTTGACGATGTTCTCGCCGTCGAAGTAGATCGGGTTCTTGGCGAAGGAAGCGCCCGCCGAATGCTCGATGCCCTGGTCCACCGGCAGGATGGACAGGTAGCCGGTCCCGGCGAGGCGACCGTGATTGAACAGCGCCGCCATGTTGCGCAAAACCTGCGGGTTGCGGTCCGAGCCAACCCACACGCGATCAATGAAATCCGGGCCGGGCAGGTGTAGCGCGTCTTTGGAGACGGTCTCGCTCTTGTGGTTTAAGAGCGCGTCGGCCTGGTCACCCAGCACCTCGACGATCTTGTCGATGGTGTAGGTTCGGGATAGTTCGGGTGCGATAGCCATGTGAAAAATCTCCCTGAGAAGAGGTCTCAGTCTCTTCTTAATACACTCAGCCCTAGAGTATACCGCAAAAAGGGCGCGAATCGAGAGATTGTCTCAATGGACGGAAGCCCCTCACCGCCGCGCGCCTTTGCCCATGTGTCTGGCCAGTTCGGCCTTGAGGCGGGCGCGTTCGGCGCGATAGGCTTTGGCCCCGATCTGTTTCGCCTCGTAGCGGGCGTCCAACGCGGCGATGGCCTGTACCAGCGCGTCACGCTCCAGCGCGCCGGTATCCGCCGCCGTGCGCCGCCTGCCCAGCACGGACAGCAGCGCCGCGCCGCCGAAGACCGCGCCCATGCCGATCAGGATGCCGATGATCAGGTCGGGGCGCGCGCCGCTCAGCGGGGCCAGCGTCACGCGGAAGCTCAAGCCCTCGCCGGCGGGAAGCGGCGTGTCCAGGTTGTACGTGTCATATGTGCCCGTGTTCAATTCCACCGGCGCGCCCGGCGCGAACCGGCCATCCTGGAACGTCACGCCCTCGGCGCGCGGCAGGTTGAGCACAAACGACGTGACCGGGTACGAATTGGCCAGCGCGACCTGCACTTCGCCCGCGACGGGCAGCGTGTACGACGCCTGGAAAACCGGCGCGTCGCCCGGAAAGACCGGGAATACGCCAAAGACCAGCGGATCGCCCGCCTCGTTTTGCCCGACGGTGAAATTGCCGCCCAGGTCGGGGTTGATGCTCAGGTTGCGCGCGCCGCGTGGCATATCAATGCGGATCGACGTGTCTTTGCCGTCGGCGTCTTGCCCGCCGGACAGGAAAATCCGGTCGCCCACGTTCACGAAGCGCGCCGCGTGCTGCACCACGGCGGTGTTGGCGTCCTGGAACTCGACGAACAGGCGCAGCAGGTCCACCTGGATGACCGCCGGGTCGTTCGTGACGGCGTACAGCGTCAGCGGCAGGTCGAGCGCCGCCTCGGTCCCGGCGCGCACCGGCTCGCTGAATTGCAGGACGCCGTCGTATTCGGTGGTCAGGATGTAGGTCAGATCGTCGCCGCGCGGCACGCCCTCGAAGCGGTACGCGCCGTCCGGTCCGGCCTGCGCCTCAAAGCTCTGCACGTCCTGCGCGCCGCTGCCGGTCAGTTGCAGCACGCGCAGCGTCACGGGCTGGCCCGCCGGCGTGTCCAGGCCGGGCGTGCCCATCTGCATGGTCCCCTGCACGGTCAGTTCGCTCGGCAAGACAGGCGCGGCAGCGTCGCCGCCAGGGTCAGCGGTCGGCGCAGGAGCCACGTTCGCCGCATCGCCCGCGTTTGCCGCCGCCGTTGGGGCCGCCGGGCCTGCGGGCGCACCTTCCGGCGCGTTGCCCCAGCCCAGCGTGCGCACATAAGCCGCCGCCGCCCACTGCTCCGCCTCGGACAGCCGATCCGCGAAACGGTGTGCGCCTTCGCCCAGGGCCGGGATACCGCTCACCAGTACGGCGCGCACGTCCGCATCGCTGCGGTCCGCCAGCAGCGCCGGATCGCTGAAATTGGCCGGACGCGCCGCCAGACTCGCCGCTTGCGGACCGTCGCCCAAACCCTGTGCGCCGTGGCACTCTGCGCAGGTCGCCGCGAAAACCGCCGCGCCCTGGTCGAGCAGGCCGGGCGTGTATTTCAGGCTGTAAATGTAGCTGGCCACGTCCCAGCGCTCGGCGTCGTTCAGGCGTCGATTCCAGGGCGGCATGACGCAGCCCGGCTGTTCGGTCTTGCCAAACGAGACGACGCCGTACCACGCCGCGACGGACACCTGAAGCGTCTGGGCATCGTTCAGATCGAGAATCTGGCACGGGAAGCTGGCGGCGACCGGGCCGTCGCCGCGCCCTTCCGCGCCGTGACATGGCGCGCAGCCCTGGTCGCTGGCGAAGATGGCCTGTCCGCGGGCCAGATCGATGCGGGATGGCGGCGCGCTTGCGGGCAGCGCGGTGGCCGTCGGGCGCTGAGTCTGGCCGACGACCTGCGGCTCTGTGGACAGGCCGCACGCCGCCAGCAGGCTCATGATCACGACAAGGGCGACAAGGGTGAGCGTCCGTTTGGGCAAGAGCGTCAGAACGTGCATCGATTTATCCTGCTTCCCGTGGTGAGACGCACAAATGTAACGCAGGCGTGCATTTGCGTAAACAAGGGCCTTGCTTCCCCTGCTGGGCTATCGTATCAAACCGGATGGATCGGCGCGGTGTCAGGTCTGCCCGGCGCTGAAGCGACCGGGCTAAAGGTACAAAGCCCTGGTGGGCTGGAATACGCTTCAGCCCGTCAGGGCTTCGTAGGTTCAGCCTGGACCTTCAGGTCCGGGCGATGCGATCCGTACTCTGCTATGAAAGTCACCAGCGCGGGGCGCTCCCAGCCGATTTTGATGCGATAGCCCTGGGGGTCAGCGGGTGAGGCTTTCCGCCCAATGGTATACTTCTCCGCAGGATACACCCACCCGGAAACGTGAGGGACCTGTGCACGCTGAGCCGCCAGAACCGGTGCAGCCGGGCCAACCGCTGCTCGGAAACCGCGAGATCGCCGAGATGTTCGAGACAATCGCCGATCTGCTCCAGGTGAAGGGCGAGATCATTCACCGCGTCATGGCCTACCGCCGCGCCGCCGAGTCGATCCGCGATTTGCCCCGCGATGTGCGCGCCGTCGCCGCCGAAGGCCGCCTGATGGACATCGACGGCATCGGCAAAGTGATGGCCGAGAAGATCACGGAGCTGCTCACCACGGGCCGCCTGGGCTTTTACGAAGAGCTGACGAGCGAGATTCCGCGCGGACTGGTGGACGTGCTGCGCGTGAGCGGAGTCGGCCCGAAAAAGGCGATGCTCTTTTACAAATCGTTGGGCATCGCGTCCATCCCGGAACTGGAAGCCGCCGCACGCGCGGGGAAACTGCGCACGCTGCCCGGCATGGGCGAAAAGAGTGAGACGAAGATCATCGAAGGCATCGAAGCATTGGCCCGCCGCACGACGCGCACGCGCATCGATCTGGCCCTGCGCGCGGCACAGCGGGCGCTGCGGCCTCTGCTCGACCTGCCCGAAACGATTCGCGGCGACATCGCGGGCAGCCTGCGCCGTGGCCGCCCGACCATCGGTGATCTTGACCTGCTGATCGCCTCGTACACGCCCGATCCGATCATGGACGCCTTCGTCAACGGCGTGGATGTGGTGCGCGTGCTGGCCCAGGGACCGACCAAAAGCTCCGTGGAACTGACCAACGGCCAGCAGTGCGACCTGCGCATCGTGCCGCCGGAGCAGTACGGCACGGCGCTGGTCTATTTCACCGGCAGCAAAGAGCACAATATCCAGCTGCGTGAACTGGCGCGCGACCTGGGCTTCAGCCTGAACGAGTGGGCCTTCACGCCGCTCGACGGCGGGCCGGAGCTTCACTTCGCGACCGAAGAAGAGGTGTACGCGCGGCTCGGCATGCCCTGGATTCCGCCCGAACTGCGCGAAGACCGGGGTGAGATCGCGCTGGCGCTGCGCAATGAGCTGCCGGAATTGATCGCCATCGAGGACATCCGCGCCGATTTGCACATGCACTCGACGTGGAGCGACGGAAAGCTGAGCATCCGCGACATGGCCTGGGCGGCGCGCGAGCGTGGCCTGTCGTACATCGTCATCACCGACCACTCGCAGAGCCTGGGCGTGGCCAACGGCCTGACGCCGGAGCGGCTGCGCGCCCAGCGTGAGGAGATTCGCGCGGTGGATGCGGAGATGGGGCCGGATTTCCACGTCTTGCAGGGCGTCGAGATGGAGATACGCGCCGATGGCCAGCTTGATTTGCCGGACGACGTGCTGGCCGAGCTTGACGTGGTCATCGCTTCGTTGCACGTCGGCTTGCGGCAAGAGCGGGCGCAGGTCACGGCGCGGCTGCTAAACGCCATCCGCAACCCGCACGTGGACATCATCGGCCACCCGCGCGGCCAGTTGATCCCACGCCGCGAGCCTGCCGACCTGGACATGGACGCGGTTTTTGCCGCCGCCGCCGAGACAGGCACAGCCCTGGAGATCAACGCCAGCCCGCACCGGCTCGACCTGGACGACGTGCACGCCCGGCAGGCCGCCGACATGGGCATCCGGCTGACCATCGACACCGACGCCCACAGCGCGGGCGAACTGGACAACCTGCCGTTTGGCATCATCACCGCGCGCCGGGGCCGCATCGGGCCGCGCGACGTGATCAACACCTGGCCCTTTGAGGAGTTCTTGGCCTGGCTGAAGTCCTGATAGGTAGAAGATGAGCGACTATCCCGACGAGCGCTTTGCGCCTTACGAGCCGGACGACGACTGGGAGCCAATCGAGTCAGACGAGAGCGACGAGCGGGGCTTCACGCCGCCATCCGGCGCAACGCCGGTCAAGCCGCCCGCCGCCCGCCCGCCATCGCGGGGCGAGCGGCCCATCCCGCCCGAACAGCCCGTTCAGGGCCGCCCAGCCGGCGCTGGGACGGGCAGCGCGCCGCGCCGGCGGACCGGGTCAACGCCCATCGCGCCGCCGCCGGGACCCGCTCCGGTAGCGCCGCGCGGCGGGTCGCGCACGGGAGCATCGGACCGGCCTGCCATCCCCCGCCAGGAACACCAGCAGCGGCGCGAGCGCCAGTCCCGCCCACTGCCCGTGCCGCCCGATCCGGAGCGCGGCATCCGGCCCGATCAAGCCCCCGTCTATCCCGACGCGCGCGGACGCCGCCGCCCGACCACACAGCGCATCTCGACCAGCAAGCGCGACAGCGGGCTGTATCTGCCCTGGTGGTCGCTGCTGCTCATGCTCATCTTTGTCGGCGCGGCGGCGGTCGGGGCGTGGGCGGTGGTGGGCATGATGGGCGAAGGCGTCACGCCGGGTGGGCAAACGCCCGTCGTGATCGTCGTCACCGCGACGTACACCGCCGGGCCGCCCGCCACGGCGACATCCATCCCGCTGCCGCCGACCGACATGCCGCCCGTGATCCTGCCCACCATCGCGCCGACCAATACGCTGCCGCCCGGCGATTTCCGCATCGGGATCACCGTCGAGGTGGTCGGCGTCGGGCCGGACGGGCTGAACGTGCGCAGCGAACCGGGAACGGACCCCACGACCATACGTTACCAGGCTCCGGAAGGCAGCCGCTTCGTCATTCGCGGCGGTCCGCAGACGGCGAGCGGCCTGGAGTGGTGGGATTTGCAGGACGTCACCGACCCGACGCGGCCAGGTGGCTGGGCAGCGCGCCCGTACCTGCAACAGGCGGCGGACCAGTGACCCACGCCGGAAACGATGGCCCGAATCTGCCGGAATCATGCGGGTGTGGCGGCCTGCGACGCCCATATCCCGATAATTGTCTTTATCGGTACTAATCTCAGGAGCGGATCATGAGCGACGAGCGCGCCGAATTGGCCGACCTCGCAGAACTGGACAAGCGAGCGGCGGACCTGCGCGACCAACTGCGTGAGCACAACTACCGCTATTTCGTGCTCGGCTCCCCGACCATCGCGGACGCGGAGTACGATGCGCTCTTTGACGAACTGGACGCCATCGAGAAGGCATATCCGCAGCTCATCACGCCCGATTCGCCTACCCAGCGCGTCGGCAGCGACCTGGACGAGCGCCTGCCCAAAGTCACCCACGCCGCGCCGACGCTCAGCCTGAGCAAAGCCTATACCGAGGACGAAATCCGGGCGTGGCGGGCGCGCCTGGGCCGCGTCCTGGACACGTCCGCCGAACTGGCCTACGTCGTCGAGCCGAAATTCGACGGCCTGACCGTCGTGCTGACCTACACCGACGGCCTGTTGAGCCAGGGCGCGACGCGCGGCGACGGCTACATCGGCGATGACGTGACGGCCAACGTGCGCACCGTTCGCACCGTGCCCGCCCGCATCCCGGTGCGCGCCAATGGCCCGAAAGCGCCGCCCCGGCTCGTCGTGCGCGGCGAAGTGGTCATTCATAAGGACGATTTCAAAGCGTTCCAGGCGAAAATGCAGGCCGAGGGCGAGACGCGCTACGTGAACGCCCGCAACACGGCGTCTGGCGCGCTCAAACAGCTTGACCCGAAAGTGACCGCCTCGCG
>JADZBY010000095.1 GCA_020851855.1 Anaerolineae bacterium | reverse complement strand
TCTGCTGCCCGACGTAGAAGATCACGCGCTCGTCAAAGACATGCCCGTCGCTGGCGAAGGCGACGCGCAGCCGGATGACGTACGCGCCATCGGGCAGCGGATTGACGATGCGGGCGGTGAGCTGCGTTGGACTCTCAGGCAGCACGCCGTTGTCGGTCAGTGGGATCGAAGCGCCGCGCTCGTCGGACAGGCTGATGCTGGAGAAACACGGCTCCAGGCTCTCGCTGAACCAGGCCCGAATGCGAGCTGGCGCGCGATCCAGCACGCTGCTGTTGGCGGGGATGACGCGCACGATGTAGCCGTGCGCTCCGGCGCGCGGCGCGGCGGCGAGCGCGGGCAGAATCACGAGGACGATACACAACAAGAGCGCCTGCGCAGTGCGGCGAGCGGTTCGGGGACGTCTCTTCATTCCTTAATTTCACTTTCGGGCGGCGTCAATCCAGGCGGAAATGGTCACGGCGGCCCGTTTCGGGCATCTTCGGGTCAGCAGATGCCGCATCCGGCGTCACATCCGGCGCGGCAGGCGGTGCGCCACCGTCCGATTCGCCCGATTCGCCCTCGCGGCCCTTCTTGATGAGCGCCATCACGGTTGGGGCGGCGAACATGACGACAAACAGGGCGGCAACCACGATCAGCAAGATTTCGTCAAGCGGTCCGAGCGCACCGTGCGCCAGCAGGACCGGAAAGGGCCTCATGAGCAGTTACACTCGCTTCCACATTCCGACAAAACAGCGCAGTTGGTGAAGATTATAACGAGCGCCGTCCGGACGGGTAGGTATCGCAGGCATTCCGCCGCCTCGTCCCGGTTGACGCATGAGAACCGTCATGGTAAAGTTCGGCTGACACTGGGCATCGTCGCCGTCTGCTGCCACGTGGTGCAGCGCTTTTCACCTGGACACCTTGTGCGCTCAAACCCTCGCCGCTGGTGCGCCCTGCCCGGCTTGAGGAGTAACCCTGAATGACCATCGAACTTGCGCTGCGCCTTCTCGGAATGGTGGTGTGCACGCTGATTGGCGCGCGCCTGGGCGCTGAACTGCCGCCCGTCGGCCTCGCCCGCGAAACGACCGCCGTCGTCTTTGCCCTGCTCGGCTCGCTGGTCGGCCTGATCCTGACCCCGTACTTCACCACGCGCCCGGCGCGCGCCGCGGCCCGTCTGGCCCGCGAAGCGCCCGCCGAAATCCTGCTCACGTCCATCGTCGGCCTGATCTTCGGCCTGGTCGTGGGCGCGTTGCTCGCCGCGCCGCTCTCGTCGCTGCCCGGCGCGCTGGGCGAATGGATGCCAACCGTGATCGCGGTGGTGTTCGCCTACCTGGGCGTCGTCATTTTCGGCTATCGCGCCCTCGACATCTTCAACATGACCCGCCAGATCTTCCGCGACGACTCGCGCTACGAGGATCGCTTTGGCGACCAGCCGATCTTCAACGAGGTGCAAATCCTGGTCGATAGCAGCGTCATCATCGACGGGCGTTTGTTGGACATCAGCAAGACCGGCTTCCTGAGCGGCCACTTGCTCATCCCCAGTTTCATCCTGCGCGAGCTTCAGCATATCGCGGACGACAGCGACCCGCAGCGCCGGGCGCGGGGCCGCCGTGGCCTGGACATCATCGAGCAAATGAAAACGGTGAGCAAAGTGCCGGTGGACATCGTCGACGTGGACGTTGAGGGTGTGCGCGAGGTCGATCACAAGCTGATCGAGCTGTGCAAGCAGATGAACGCGCTGCTCCTGACCACCGATCACAACCTGAACCGCACCGCACAGCTTCAGGGCGTACAGGTCCTCAACATCAACGATCTGGCGCTGGCGGTCAAGGCGGTGCTCTTGCCCGGCGACGTGATCGCGCTGCAGGTCATCGGGGAAGGCCGCGAGCCGGGCCAGGGCGTCGGTTACCTGGAAGACGGCACGATGGTGGTAGTCGAAGATGGCCGCCGCCACATCGACCGCACCATCGACGTGGTGATCACCCGGATGCTACAGACCACGGCGGGCAAGATGTACTTTGCCCGGCTCGAAGAGAACCCGCGCAAATAGCCGGCCTGGATGACGCTTTCACGCCGGCTCCATGCCCTGCCTTTTCAGCGCGCCGCCCGGCGTGTACAATGCGGCCTGTCCTTGAACGACCCGACGGACCTCTCGTAGCGCAGCAACGGAGCGCCATGCGGAAATACAGGCGGCTGATGCTCATCGGCCTGGGGCTGGGATTATTCGTCGTCATCGTCCTCATGCTCTTGAGCGATGTCGAGCAACTGCTACACTATGCGCTCGGTTTCCCCTGGTGGGTGATGATCCCTGCGCTGGCGCTGCGCGCGGTCAATTGGGCGCTGCGCTTCGTGAAGTGGCACTTCTACCTGCGGCTGGTCGGCGTGCGTGATCTGAGCGCGCCGGACAGCGCGGCGGTGTTCCTGACCGGCTTCCCGCTGGCCATCAGCCCCGGCAAGGCAGCGGAAATCCTGAAGAGCTTCATCCTGTTCACCATGACCGGCGCGCCGGTCATGGCCACACTGCCCGTGGTCGCCGCCGAGCGCTTCTCCGATGGGCTGGCCGTGCTCTTGCTCATCGCGCTGGCCATCGTCAATCTGGCGGCGCACGAGTATTGGCCGATTGTGCTGATCTGCCTGGGGCTGCTGGGCGGCGGCATCGTCTTGCTGCAAATCCGCCCGCTGTGCCTGGCGGCGCTGCGCGGACTGTCGCGCCTGCCGCTGGTGGGCCGCTTCACGCACAGCTTCGAATTGTTCTACGAGAGCAGTTACCGCATCGTGCTGCTGCCCAACCTGATCGTCGCGTCGGGGTTGGGATTTGTGGCGAATTTCCTGGATGGCGTCGGCGTGTACCTGATCCTGGTTGGCCTGGGGCTGCCCGCCACCGCCGAGACGTTCTACCAGGCGTTGCTGGTGATCAGCCTGTCCGTGGTGGCCGGGTCGTTGTCGGGGATGCCGGGGGCCATCGGCGCGGCGGACCTGACCATCACCGGCACGCTGCAAAAGCTGGTCGGCCTGAGTGTGCCGCAAGCCGGTTTCGCCACGCTGCTCACCCGGTTCGTGCAGCTGTGGTTCGGCGTGCTGGTCGGTGGACTCGTGGCCTTCGTGTTCCGGCGCAAGCTGTTCCCGGAGAGCCTGGAAAGCGTAATGCAGGCGCACGAGGCTGCCCAGCAAACGCCCGTCCGCGAGCGCGCCGTGAGCCTGGGGGATTGATCCGCTGTTACAAGGGGGAAAATATGCCAGCGCCGCGCACTTTATTGACCCGCGCCAAACGGGATGGCCATCCGGTCATCGACGGCGAGCGCGTCACCTTCGTCTGGCATGGCGACGAGCCGCCGGAGCTGTACGCGGACTTCAACAACTGGGGCTTTCACGTCTGGGGTGAAGGCGGCCACGCGGCCCAGTTCCACGCCGCCGGGCCGCGCCTGTGGACATATACCGTGCTGCTGCCGCCCGACGCCTATATCGAGTACGGCTTCCGGCGCGGCGACGACTGGCTGCCCGACCCGCTCAACCCGCGCACCGTGTGGAACGGCGTGGATCACCACAACAACTATTTCACCATGCCGGGCCATGCGGAGAGTGGGTTGGCGCGCGCCCGCCGCCACACGCCGCGTGGTGAGGTGACGGCGCACGTCATCCACAACGACGGCTTGCTGGCAAACGGCAAGCGAGACGTGTGGCTATACCGCCCGCCCGCAACCGATGCGCCATACCCGCTGCTGCTCGTCTACGACGGCAAAGACTGGCTGCGGCGCGGCAAGCTGGCGACCATCGTGGACAACCTGATCGCGGCGCGGCGCATCCGGCCCATCGGCATGGCCTTCGTCGAGCACGGCAAGCAGGCGCGCCTGATCGAGTACCAGACCAGCGACACAACCGTCGGCTGTGTGCTGCAGGATGTGCTGCCGCTGGCGAGCGCCCACCTGAATCTGATCGACGTGAAGCAGTCGCCCGGCGCATACGGCGTGCTCGGCATCTCGATGTCCGGACTCCAGGCCTTGTACACCGGCCTGCGCGCCCCGGACGTGTTCGGCAAGGTCATCAGCCAGTCCGGCGCGTTCCACCTGGGCTACCCGGAGCGTACACCCGTCATCTTCGAGATGGTGGAGCACTTTCCACGCGCGCCCATCGACATCTGGATGGATGTGGGGCGCTTCGAGGGCCTTTTGGAGCTGAACCGGCGGATGCACGCCGCACTCACGGCGAAGGGCTACCCGGTGACCTATCGCGAATACGCCGCCGGGCACAATTACCCGGCCTGGCGCGAGGATGTGTGGCGCGCGCTGGAGCAGTTCTATGGGGAGTAGCCCGCCCGAAGCGGAAACGGGCGGGGCAACCCTGCGCCCGGCGCGCGAGACGGACGCCGCCGCCATCCGCGCCATCATCTGGCGGGCGGGCCTTAACCCGCTGGGCCTCAAATGGCAGCGTTTTGTGGTGGCCGAAGCGGATGGGCGCGTCGTGGGCACGGGCCAGATCAAACCGCACGGCGACGGCAGCCGCGAGCTGGCCTCGATTGCCGTGGTCCCGGCTTACCAGCGGCGCGGCATCGCGCACCGGATCATCACGGCGCTGCTGGGGGGCGAAACCGGCGTGCTGTACCTGACCTGCGAAGACCGCCTGGAAAGCTTCTACACACGTTACGGTTTCCGGCGCATCGGGCGCGACGAATGGACGCCCTATTTCCGGCGGCTGATGCGCTTTGCAGCGGTGGTCATCCGCATCGGGCGGCTGGTCGCGCCGGCGACGGCGTGGGTCATCGTCATGAAGCGCGAGGGCGATTAAACGACAAGGGCCTGGCCCACGGATCACCACGGCGGGCGGCTCGCGAGCCGCCCCTACACACTCCGCCGATGACATGGGCGCGTGCGATGCGCCCATCGGCCAGAACCCGTGCCCTACCGCGCCCGTCTCCGCCGCAGCGTCACGCGCCGCCCGCGCTCTGCTGCTCTTCCAGCCGTTGCGCCAGATATTTGTCGTGATTGGCCCCACGCGCGATCTTGCCGCTGCTCGTCTTGTGCAGCCACTTCGGCTCTGCGACGAGCACATCGCTCAGCGCGACCTCGGTTTCCTGCGCGATGCGGCGGCGCACTTCCTTGGCGATTTCCCAGCGCGCGTCGTCGCCTTCCGTCTCGCTCTCGACCACCATCACGACGGATTCCGTGCCCAGCCGCTCGTCCTCGACGCCAAAGGCCACGGTGCGGCCCGGGATCACGCCCGGCACGTCGCCGGCGATGGCTTCCAGGTCCTGCGGGTAGATGTTCTTGCCGCCGACGATGATCAGGTCTTTCTTGCGCCCGGTGATGTACAACTCGCCGCCGGCCAGATAGCCGAAATCGCCGGTCAGATACCAGCCGTCGAACAAGACCTGTGCGGTCAGATCGTCGCGGCGATAGTAGCCGGCCAGCATGCTGTCGCTGCGCACGGCCACTTCGCCCACGTGGCGCTCCGGCAGGTCGCGGCGGGACTCGTCCACGATGCGCACGTCGCAATTCGGGATAGGTTTGCCGCAGGACAACATCTCGATGGCCAGCCCGTCGCCGTTGTGCGGCATCGCGCGGTGTTCGCCCGCCAGCGCGGCGCGCGCGATCACGTCCACGGCGGCAGGCGACTCGATGCCGCCTTGCGTCACGGCAAAGGTGTTCTCGGCCATCGCGTAACACGTCGCCAGCGCCGACTCGCGCAGGCCATAGGGCGCGTAGCGTTCCAGGAACATGCGGTGGCTCTCCACGCGCATCGGTTCGGAGCAGTTGATGAAGGCGCGCATGGTCGAGAGGTCCACGCCCTGGATGGCGTTGTCGCGCACGCGCTGGGCCATGAAGTTGTAGGCGAAGTTGGGCAGCCAGCACAGCGTGCCCCGGTGCTCGGTGATGGCCCACAGCAGGACCTTCGGATCGCGCACCCAGTGGAACGGCGACATGAGCGCCAGCGGCACGCCCTGCACCAGCGGCAGGATGAAGCCCGCGATCAGGCCCATGTCGTGATAAAGCGGCAGCCACGAGACGATGCAATCCTCTTCGCTCAGGCGGATGGCGCGGCTGTAACTGGCGACCTGGTTCAACACCGCCGCGTGCGAGAGCGCCACGCCTTTTTGCAGGCCGGTTGTGCCCGA
>JADZBY010000094.1 GCA_020851855.1 Anaerolineae bacterium | reverse complement strand
TGGACAAGCAGGCCTTCGCCCGGACAATCTTCTCCGAGATCATCTTCGACCTGGACACCCGGCGCATTGTTGACTTCAAGATGGCGCCCTACGCCGAGGCATTCCTGCAAATGCGTGTCACGCTCGAGGAGTTCAATCGGCAACAAAACGCCAGCGCCGAAAACGACGCTGGCAGTTCAGAGGAGTATACTCCGTTGCCCCTACGCATACTGGAGATGAACCAGTACGCTTTCCCCAGATTGACTATCCCCTTCGGTTCGTTGAGCTAACCGCCTATCCTCAGCGCTCCGCCCTGGAGCCGCTCCTGACCGTTGACTGAACGTGGCTTTTGCGGTGCGCGGGAGAGTTGCAGACTTCCCCCGCACACCTGAAAGACTCGCTGAAACGGCAGCAAGGCTTCTGTGGCAGAGTGTATCACAGCCCCCGAGAGCGCTTGCTACCCCAGCGATATCGTCAACCGGTTCGGCTGAGGAGTAGGCGACATGTCCCATATCTTCGTCTTCACCAACCACAAAGGTGGCGTAGGCAAGTCGACGTCGGCCACCAACATCGCGCTGGGCATCGCGAGTGTCCTGCGCAGCAGCGGCGCGCCCAAAGCGCAGGTACTGCTCATCGACACGGACAGTCAAGCACACGCGACGCTCGTGACGACCGGGCGCAGCAACTACGGCAGCCAGGACAGCCTGTACGCCGTCCTGATGGCGGAACGGCAGGACGCTGCCGGCGTGCTGACAGAGTGCATCGTGCAGAGCGAGTGGGATGAAGGCCTCCACATTCTGCCCGCCTCATCCATACTCGAAGGCGCAGAGCGCGAGTTGATGGGTGTGCCCGGCGCGCCGTACCGCATCAGCGATCCGCTCAGCAAGATCGCCAGCCACTACGCGGCGGTTGTCATTGATACCCGCCCCTCGTTCTCACTCCTCACGGAAATGGCTCTCATCGCGGCCACCGACGCCATCATTCCCGTCGAGCCGCGCTACCTCGAAACGGTCGGCCTCTTGTCCGTCATTCACAAGATCAACGACATCCGCGACGGTTGGCGTATCCCCGACCTGCGGGTGAGCGGCATCCTTGTCACCAAAATGGATTGCCGCATCAGAGGCCATGTCCAGTTGCTCGAAGGCCTGAAAAGCCATCCCATCCTGGGCAAGCTGCTCTGCGGCGTCATTCCCGCCAACGAAGCGGTCTCGTATGCCCACAATGCGCATCAGAGCGTGTTCAGCTACAACCCAAGAGCATCCGCGAGCAAGGCATACGCTGAACTGGTCGTGGCGCTCATCCGCCGCATGGCCCAAGGGTGAGGTGCGCCATGCCAAAGCCAAATGCTCAGCGGGCGAACGACCTACTGTCCTCCATCTCCGAGGAGATGCTCGGCAGTGACATCGCCAGCGGATTGCAGGACAGCAGCCTTCGCGTCGAAAAGCTGCTGCTCGAGCTGGTGCGTCCGCACCCGGTACAGCCGCGCCGCGTCTTGCCAGAGCGCATCCACCAGGCGTTTCACCAGCAGCAGCTCACGCCGACCCAGGCATTACGCGAGCTCATCCAGTTGGTGCAGGTCGCGGCGCGGCAGCGCTCGCGACCCTTCACCAACGTGCTAGAGCTGCTGGCCCAGCCCGAAGAAGAGAGCGAAACGCCGGAAGCCTGGTCGCCGGAAGAATCGCTTCTGCGCGACCTGACGAACCTGGCAGTGACCATCCGCGACGACGGGCAGGTCAATCCGCTGACCGTGGTGGATGTCTCGGAGGGCGTCATGCGGCTGTACCGCATCGAAACCGGAGAGCGGCGCTACTGGGCGACCTGGCTCTTGCGCGACTTCATCCCCGACTCGACCTGCGATGGCACGGTGCCCTGCATCATCGTGCCCGCCCGGACGGCTTCTGTGTTCAGGCAAGCGAAGGAAAACACCTCGCGGGCTGGCCTCACTGCCGTTGCGATGGCGCGCCAAGCCGCCCTGCTCCTCCTATCGGTGCATGGCTACGACATCCCGGACGACCCGGTTGGCAACGACTTCTACCGGCAGGCGCTGAACCTTGACCTGCTCACCAAGCGCGAGCACAGCGAGATGGTCCTTAGTGCGATGGGTGGGATGAGTAGAATGCGCTTCAGCCAATTCAAAGCCCTCTTGCGCCTATCAGATGAAGCGATGGAAATGGCAGATCGTCACGCGATTGATGAGAAGAAACTGCGCTTCGTTGCCGGAGTGGAGCCAGAAATTCAGGCCGAACTGGTGCGCCAGATAATCACGCTAAAGTTGACGAGCAGGCAAGTACAAGAGATCTGCGAGAGCGACGGAGCAGACGGTGGAAACGACGAGGACGAGCACATTCCGGCGAAAGCCTGGAAAGTGGCGCGCGTACTCCAATCGATTGCGACCACATCGCCAAGAGATGTTGCTCGTGCTCTTGTACAGCAGGAACAGGGGATTGCGTTCGCACGCGCTCGAATTCAGACCATGCGTCAACTGCTTGATGACGCCGAGAAGTTGCTCGATTACGAATGAACTGTAAACCCGGGTTTACAGATTGAGGCCGTTATGACGAACATACGCGATCCGCCCGGACAAAGAAAAAGCCCACCGTAATGCGGGTGGGCGCGGGACGAGTGAATACGTTCTGTGCTGGTAACCGGAACTATATCACACCCCGCGTCTCCCCGCAACAACTTGCCAGAACCTTGTTGAGCGAACTCGAACTCGACCTGACTCTGTGTTGCTTGGAGACGAACGATGAGCAACCATTCCTTTGGCGTTCCCAAAATCCAGAAGCAATCGCGCGCGGAAATCGTCGCGCTGATTCGCCATACGCTGTCCATCCTGGCCGAGCCCGGCCAGACCGTTGAGCTACGCATCCCCGGCATACAAGGGAAACGGACCGACAGCGGCTATTTCACCGATTTCGATAAGCTTGCCGGCGTCGCCGCCATCTATGAAAACCGCGCAGAAGGTATCTACATTACCCTCAATCCCGTTCAGCCGGCGCTGCTGGCGCGCAGCAGCAACCGCGTGCGCGAGTACGTGAAACAGACAACCTCGGATCGCGACGTGCTGTGCCGCCGCTGGATATTCGTCGATTTCGATCCGGTCCGCCCGGCGGGGATCTCGTCCTCAGACCCGGAGCACGCCGCTGCCATAGACCGTGCGACCGACTGCCGACAATGGCTGGCGCAGCACGATCTGCCCTCACTCCTGGCAGATTCCGGCAACGGCGCACACTTGCTCCTGCCAATTGATTGGCCGAATGATGACGCCAGCACAGCATTGGTCAAGGATTTTCTGCTGCCGCTCGATTCCCGTTTCAGCGACGATCAGGTCAAAGTCGATACCAGCACCGTCGGTGCGGGCCATCTCATCAAGCTATACGGCACGATGGCGCGCAAGGGCGACTGCATCCCCGAACGTCTACACCGCCGCTCGACGCTGCTCGATGTGCCGCCAATCCTCGATCCCATAAACGCCGAGACGATACGAAGCCTGTGCTCACTGTCTGCTCCGGCTGCGTTATCTGCTCAACAGCAACCGGCAGAACCCAAAGATCAGGCGGCCCTGTCCTCGGACCGTGCACTCCTGGAAGAGATAAAGAGCCGCCTGGACCTGGTCGCTTATGCGGAGCACCTGCTGGGTGTGAAGGCCGTCAAGGACGGCCACCAGTTCCGGCTACCAGGCAATGCGGGCTTTCTGGTCGATACCGAGAAGGGCGTCTGGTATCACCACGGCGGTCAGGAAGGCGGCGATGCGCTCGATCTGGCAGGCTATGGCCTGTTCGGCACTGCCTGGAACAATCGCGATGCAGGGATGTTTAAGCAGGCGTTGGCCGAAGCTGCTGCTTTCGCCGGTGTACTACTGCCGAAGGCAAAGGATACAGGCTCAGCTCACGATCAGGATGCGACAACCCAAAGCAGCAGTGCGCCCAAACTCGACCTGCTCGACGTAGCGATGGCCTGGCAGGTGAAACACGGTCACGACATGGACTGGGACATAGACCGTGAGGAGTGGCGGCGCTGGAGCGGCACGCACTGGCAGCTTGAGCGCACTTCCGAAGTGCTCGACCTCCAAGCCGCTCAGATGATGCGTGCGGTAGGCGTAACCGTGCAGAGTGGCAGCCGTACGGACGGGATGCTCAAGTACGCCCGTGGCCTGTGCAGACGCAGCTTTCCCCTTGCGCGGCCACTGGTGAACTTCCGAAACGGCACCCT
>JADZBY010000093.1 GCA_020851855.1 Anaerolineae bacterium | reverse complement strand
TGCAGGCCGAAAGTGAAGTGGCCGCCATCAATATGGTGTACGGCGCGGCGACGGCAGGCGCGCGGGTCATGACCTCGTCGTCCAGCCCCGGCTTCAGCCTGATGCAAGAAGGTTTATCGTATATTGCGGCGTCCGAATTGCCCGTCGTGGTCGTCGACGTGATGCGCGGCGGGCCAGGCCTGGGCAATATCCTGCCCTCGCAGGGCGACTATTTTCAGGTGACGCGCTCGGCGGGCCACGGCGACTACCGGCCCATCGTGCTCGCCCCGGCGTCCGTCCAGGAAGCCATCGACTTCACACTGTTGGCCTTTGAGCTGGCCGACAAGTACCGCCACCTTGTCATTCTCGCCGCCGACGGCCAGATCGGGCAGATGATGGAGCCTGCCGAGCTGCCGCCCATGCGCGAACTGGTGCGCACGCCGCCCGCCTTCGCGCTGAACGGCGCAAGACAGCGCAAGAAGCGTACCATCACCTCGATCTACATGCGCGGCGAGGAGATGGAAGCCTACAACCTGATGACGCTGGACAAGATGGCCCAGATCAAGGCCAACGAAGTCCGGTTTACAGAGTACATGGTCGACGATGCGCTGCTGCTGGTCATCGGCTATGGCACGGCGGGCCGCATCGCCTACAGCGCCGTGGAGATGGCGCGGGCCAAGGGCATGAAAGTCGGCTTGCTGCGCCCGCAGACGCTGTGGCCGTTCCCCGATGCGCACATCTCGGCGCTGGCCGACCGGATCGAGGGCTGCCTTGTCGTGGAGATGAACGCCGGACAGATGATCGAAGACGTGCGGCTCGGCGCGGGTGGGCAGGTCCCCATCAGCTTCTTCGGGCGGATGGGCGGCGTAGTGCCCATGCCTGACGAAATCCTGCACGCCATCGAGCAAGCCTACGAGCGTATCTCGGCGCGTTACCTGGTCTGGCCGACGTGAGTGGTTGAGGAGGATGTCAAGTGACTGTGGCGACTTTTGCACCACCGAACAATATGGAACTGGTGTACACGCGGCCCGAAGCGCTGGCCGAAGCGCACACGAACTACTGCCCCGGCTGCACGCACGGCATCGCCCACCGCCTGCTGGCCGAAGCGCTCGATGAACTGGGCGTGCGCGAACAGACCATCCTGGTCGCTCCCGTCGGCTGCTCCGTGTTTTCGTACCAGTATTTCGAAGTGGATGCCTGTGTTGCAGCGCATGGGCGCGCCCCGGCGATGGCGACCGGCATCAAGCGCGTGCACCCCGACCGCATGGTGATCACGTACCAGGGCGACGGCGATCTGGCCTCGATTGGCGCGGCAGAAGCCCTGCACGCGGCGGCGCGCGGCGAGAAGATCACCATTATCTTCGTCAATAACGCGATCTACGGCATGACCGGCGGGCAGATGGCCCCCACCTCGCTGCCCGGCCAGAAGACCACCTCGTCGCCGTTCGGGCGCAACCCGGTGCTCACCGGCTACCCGGTGCACATGAGCGAAGTGCTGGCGCAGCTTGAGGGTGCGGTCTACGTGGTGCGCCGCTCACTGCACGACGTGGCGAACATCCGCAAGGCGAAGAAGGCCATCCTGACCGCGCTCAAGGTGCAGCAGGCCGGCCTGGGCTTCAGCATGGTGGAGTTACTCTCCAGCTGCCCGACAAACTGGGGCATCGCGCCTGATCAGGCCCTGGAGTGGATCGAAGAAAATATGGTCCCCGTCTTCCCGCTTGGCGACTACAAGGTCACCGATGCAGTGAAGGCGCTCTAATCTAAAATGGCTTACGGGAGACGGACAATGCAGGAGCAATTCCTATTCAGCGGCTTCGGCGGGCAGGGCATCATGTTTGCCGGCCAGTTGCTCGCCTACGCCGGGATGAATGAGGGCTACGACGTCACCTGGATACCGTCCTACGGGCCGGAGATGCGCGGCGGCACAGCCCATTGTTACGTGACCATCAGCGACAAACAGATCGGTTCCCCGGTTGTGCGTAACCCTCGGAATGGCGTGGTCTTCAATATCCCGTCCTTCGACAAGTACGAGAAGCTGATCGCGCCGGGCGGAATGTTGGCGAGCAATGCCTCGCTCGTGCCGAACCAGCCCACGCGCACGGATATCACCGTGTTACCCGTGCCCGCGTCGCAGATTGCCGATGAGATGGGCGAATTGAAGCTGGCGAACGTGATCATGCTCGGCGCGATCCTCAAGGCGCGGCCCGTCGTCCGGCTGGAAACGGTCCAGGCAACGCTGAGTGAGCGCCTTTCGGCGCGCCGCCGGAACCTTCTCGACCTGAACATCGAAGCGCTGTCACGCGGCGCGGAATTTGCCGACCGGCTGCTCCAGGAGATGGCGCTGCCCCAGCCGTGAAGCAGGAAACGCCTCACCCTTTGCCCCCTCTGCACGGCGCGCCGTGCAGAGGGGGCGCTGTGATACCCACCGGGGCGCGATCCTCTCACAGCGCCTTCCGGGCGGCAGGCGTGCAGTTGATCGGCCCACCTTCCCCTTCCCGCACCTTTCCCTTTCCGGCCAAATCCGAGCCGTCTTCCGGGCGTTAGAAAAATGAGAGCAGCCGGAGACGAATGCCGGTTAAAATGAGCGCAGGTGTGGAGAAAGACTATCTCCGGCAGGCAAGGAGAGCGCAACTATGGAACTGAAGATCGTCGCCATTGAGAAGCCAGAAAATATTAACTTCATCCTGGGCCAGACTCACTTCATCAAGACGGTCGAGGACGTGCACGAGGCGCTGGTCAATGCCGTGCCGGGCATCAAGTTCGGCCTGGGCTTCTGCGAGGCGTCCGGCAAGTGCCTGGTGCGTTGGAGCGGCACGGACGAGGCCATGATCGAACTGGCGCGCACGAATGCCTTCGCGCTTTCGGCGGGGCACAGCTTCATCGTGTTCCTGGGCGAAGGTTTTTACCCGATCAACGTGCTCAACGCGGTGAAGAACGTGCCCGAAGTGGCCCGCCTCTTCTGCGCGACGGCCAACCCGACTCAGGTGATCATCGCGGAGACGGAGCAAGGGCGCGGTATCCTGGGCGTCGTCGATGGTTTCGCCTCAAAGGGCATCGAAGACGACGAAGGAATCGCGTGGCGCACACGTTTCTTGCGGCAGATTGGCTACAAGCTCGGCTGAAAGGCAACAAAGGAACTACCTTATGGAAATCGGAATCCCGGCAGAGCGCAATCCGGGCGAGTACCGCGTCGGGTTGACGCCACAATGGGTGCGCCAGCTGACCCAGGAAGGCAACCGCTGCTACGTGGAGCACGGCGCGGGCCAGGGGGCGGGCTTTCAGGATGCGGACTACGAGCGTGCAGGCGCGCGGGTGGTCTACGACGCGCACGAGGTGTGGGCGCGCGCCGATCTGGTGCTCAAGGTCGGCAGCCCAACGCTTGAAGAGGCGGACATGGTGCGGCCCGAACAGGCCGTGGCGGCGTTCTGGCATCTCGCCGCGCGCCCGCGTGAGGTGGTCAATGCGTTGCTGGCCAAACACGTGACCGCCGTCTCTTACGAATTGATCCAGCTTGAGGACGGCGTCCTGCCCGTACTGCACTCGCTGAGCGAGATCGCCGGGCGTATGATTCCGCAGGTCGCGGCGCGGCTGCTGCAAAACGATGCGGGCGGCGCGGGCGAATTGTTGGGCGGCGTGGCAGGCATCCCGGCCAGCGACATCGTCATCATCGGCGCAGGCACGGTCGGCCTGAACGCGGCGCAGGCATTCCTGGGCCTCGGCGCGCGCGTCATTGTGCTCGACACATCGCTGGCGCGGCTGCGCTACGTGGACGAGCGGCTGAACGGGCAGGCGGCGACGATGATGGCCTACGATTACAACGTGGCGCGCGTCGCCCAGTTCGCCAATGTGCTGGTCGGCGCGGTGCTCGTGCCCGGACAGCGCGCGCCCATCGTCGTCACGCGCGACGTGGTGCGCACCATGCGCCCGCACAGCCTGATCATGGACGTGTCTATCGACCAGGGCGGCTGCGTCGAGACCAGCCGGCCCACCACTCACGACAACCCGACCTTCATCGAAGAAGGCGTGGTCCATTACTGCGTCCCGAATATGCCGGGTGTGGTCGCCCGGACCGCCACGTATGCCTATCTGAACGCGGCCTGGCCATACATTCACCGCATCGTGCGGGAAGGCGTCGACTCCGCCGTGGCGAACGACTCCGCGCTGCGGCAGGGCGTGTGCCTCAAGGACGGCAAGATTTACCGCGAATGCCTGGCGACCATGCTGGAAGGAGCCTGATCGAATATGCCCTCGTATTGGGAAAAAACGTACCAGAGCCGCCGGTGCAGCGCCGAAGAGGCGGTTCAGGCGATTCAGTCGAACATGCGCGTCTTCCTGACGGGCAACTGCTCCGTGCCGCAGACGCTCGTCAAGGCGCTGAGCGAGCGCGCTCACAACCTGCACAACGTCGAGGTGACCCAGGTGCTGACCATCGGCGGTGGGCGCATCGCCGCGCCGGAGATGGAAGGGCACATTCGCGTCAACACCATGTTCATCTCCGAAGACGTGCGCGCCGCCGTGAACGAGAGTCGCGCCGACTTCACGCCGATCTTCCTGTCCGAAATCCCGCTGCTGTACCGGAGCGGCGAGTTTCCCATCGACGTGGCGTTGGTCCAGCTTTCGCCGCCTGACGAGCACGGCTTCTGCTCGTTCGGCGTCGAGGTGGGCGTGACGAAGACGGCGGCGGAGATGGCCAGGGTCGTGGTGGCGGAGATTAACCCGCGTATGCCGCGCACGCTGGGAGACAGCTTCATCCACGTCAGCAAGCTCACGCACATCGTGGAAGTCGATTACCAGCTTCCCGAAGTGAAGATGGGCCAGCCTTCGCCCATCCAGAAGGCCATCGCGCAGCACATCGCGGAGTTGGTCGAAGACGGCAGTACGCTCCAGACCGGCATCGGCGGCATCCCCGACGCGGTGTTGCAGGACCTGGGCGACAAGCGCCACCTGGGCATCCACACGGAGTTGTTCGCGGACGGCGTGATCGACCTGATCAACAGGGGCGTCATCACCAACGAGCGCAAGACGCTGCACCCCGGCAAGATGATCGCCGGGTTCGTGCTCGGCACGCAGGCGCTTTACGACTTCATCCACGATAACCCGGTGGTCGAGCTGCACCCGACGGAATACGTGAACGACCCGTTCCGCATCGCGCAGAACGACAAGATGGTGTCCATCAACTCGGCCATCGAGGTGGACCTGACCGGGCAGGTGTGCGCGGACAGCATCGGCCACCGCTTCTACAGCGGCGTGGGCGGCCAGCTTGACTTTGTGCGCGGTGCGGCCCGTTCGCGCGGCGGCAAGCCGATTATCGCCCTGCCCGCCACAGCCAAAGACGATACGATCAGCAAGATCGTGGCCGAATTGAAGCCCGGCGCAGGCGTGACTACGACGCGCAACGACGTGCACTACGTGGCCACCGAGTTCGGCGTCGCGTACCTGAAAGGCAAGACCATCCGCGAGCGTGCGCAGGCGCTGATCAGCATCGCGCACCCGAATTTCCGGGAAGCGCTGTCGGCCCGCGCCCGCGAGATGAACTACCTGCCAAAGCTGTACACGGGTGTGGGGTTGAAGGGGTAGAACAGGGCGGAGCCTTACCCTCATTCCCCCGGCCCCTCTCTCTCAGGACGAGAGGGGAAAGACGTGATGCTGGCTGTGTTCTTGCCCCTCTCCCTCATGGAGAAGGGTTGGGGTGAGGGTTTTCCGATCGACTTTGGAAAACAGACGGGCGGCTCACGAGCCGCCCCTACCGTAATACGCGGGTAGGGGCGCGTCGCGGCGCGCCCGTCTCGGATGACAGCGCGCGATCCGTTTGCCGTTACGCCGGTTTGGCGTAGCCCAGCACGTCAACCACGCTGCGCACGGCCCTTGCGGACACGTCCAGCATGGCCTTTTCCTCGTCGTTCAGGTCCATGACGATGACTTTTTCCAGGCCCGTGGAGCCGAGCACGCACGGCACACCGATGAACAGGTCGTTGTAACCGTATTCGCCCTGCAAATAGACGGCGCTAGCAATAACGCGCTTCTTGTCCTTCAGGATCGACTCGATCATGGCCACCGAAGCCGACGCGGGCGCGTAATAGGCGCTGCGGCCCATCAGGCCGACGATCTCGCCGCCGCCCTTGCGTGTGCGCTCGATGATGGCCTGCAATTTGTCTTCCGGCATCAGCTCGCGGATGGGAATGCCCGATACCGACGTGTGGCGCGGCAGCGGGACCATCTCGTCGCCGTGGCCGCCCAGCACGATGGCGTGCACGTCTTCCACGCTGACGCCAAGCTCCATGGCGATGAAGGTCTTGTAACGCGCCGTGTCCAGCGCGCCCGCCTGCCCGATGACGCGCTCGCGCGGGAAGCCGGAGATGTGCTTCACGACGTGGCACATGGCGTCCAGCGGGTTGGTGACGACGATGATAATGCTGTTCGGGGAGTGCTTGACCAGTTGCTCGGTGATCGGCCCGACCACGTCCTGGTTGATCTTGACCAGCTCGTCGCGGCTGGGGAATTTGCCGGTGACCGGGTCTTTGCGCCGGGGCACGCCCGCCGTGATCAGGATCACGTCCGAGTCGGCGGTGTCCTCGTAGTTGTTCGTGCCGACGATCTTCAGGTCGAAGTCCTCGACCGGCGCGGCGCTGGCCAGGTCAAGCGCGACGCCTTGCGGAAGCCCCTGCACCACGTCGACGAGCACAATGTCGGCCAGTTCCTTGCTGGCAAGCCAGTGCGCCGACGTGGACCCGACAGCGCCCGCCCCAACAACCGTCACTTTTTTGCGCATTGCGCGACTTCCTCCTGAATGTGCTGAAGAGAAACCAATGAAACTACGCCAGAAAACTCCACCCTCGCTCCCTGCGCCGGGGCAAGGCTATTCGTCCTCGCGACTGCGGCGGCGTGATCGCAACTCGGCCTTCAGGCGCTCCAGGCCATCCATATCGCCTCTGGCCGCCAGCGCCGCCTGTTGCAGCCAGGCGTCGGCGTGGCCAACCATGCGCACGCCCGCTTCACGCACGATGCGCTCCACGTTTTCCGGCTCGGCGTTCGCCAGCGTGGCGAAACTGTCCACGCCCGCTGCGACGAGCGCCGCCGCGATCTTCGGCCCGATGCCATCGAGAAGCGTCAGGTCGTCCGGAACGGCGGGCGGGCGCTTGCGCGTGGGCTTCTTGTCCGCCGCCGGCTCCGCGGGCGCTTGTGCTGGCCGGACCGGCGCAGGCGGAGCGCTCACCCCGGCATCCGGGGCCAACGCGGGCGTCCGGCGCGCGCCCGGCCCGGCCTCGGGAATATAGATCAAGGGCTGTCGCGGGCGAAACAATAGCCACGCGACGAACACACCGGCCAGACCCAGAACGAATTTCCGAAGCATGGCCCCTCCTGTATGGAGCGTGATTGGCTTCAAGCCCTGACCTGTGGCCGAAAACCGACGAAATCCGGACTAATTCCCTGCCTTGAGCCGCGCCGCCAGCGCTTTCCATTCTTCCAGGCGACCCTCGGCGAGCAACTGGGCCTGTTCGGGCCATGTCAGCGCGTGGCCGACCATGCGCACGCCCGCCGTCCGCACGATCTGCTCCAGGTCGGCGGGGGTTTGTCTGGCCATTTTCGCATAGGTGCTGATGCCCGCCGCCGCCAGCGCCGCCGCGATCTTCGGCCCGATGCCCTCGATGATGGTCAGGTCATCGGTGACTATGGCATCCGCCGGAACATTCTCCGCTGGCGCGACCTGCGGCGTCATGGCCAGCGGCGCGTCGGGCGGCAGCACACCCTCGATGACCGGGGCGCTGTCCGGCATGGCGGGGGGCATTTCCCCGTGCGCGAGCGCTTCGGCTTCGGCTTCGACCTCGGCCACGGCGGCAAGCATCTCGCCGTGCGTCGCGGGATGGCTGTCGGCGGCGTGATGCTCGCCGTGGTGGCCGGTATACAGCGGCGTGGCCCAGTCGTCGTGCGCCGTCGCCCAGGGGCGGGTGACGAAGAGCCATGCGATCAGGGAGCCGACGAGCAGCAGCGCCCCGCCGCCGATCATCAGGTCGATGACGGGCACATTGGCGACGCGGGCCGACGCCTGCGCCCCGCCACGCGCCGATGACAGCAAGAAGGCCAGCATTAAGACGAACAGGCCAGCGCCGGCCAGCATCGCGATGGTGCTTTCAAATTCGGTGAGCCGTCTTCGAACTTGCACAGGCGGTAACCTTCTCTTTCTGCACGCAATCTGCCCAAAGTGGGGGTCCATCGGCTGCGAATGAGCCATGCCGATCATTATAGCAGAGGGACGTTGGATCAACCGCACGCGCGGCCCAGGTCACACGGCCATTGCATAAAACGTATCCGCTGAGGCAATGTGTAGGGGCGCGTCGCGATGCGCCCGCACGATGCGTAACGGGCTTTCAGGTAGTCATGCGGATCATGGGGCGCGCCCGGCGCGTCGCGATGCGCCCGCACGATGCATAACGGGCTTTCAGGTAGTCATGCGGATCATGGGGCGCGCCCGGCGCTAAAGCGACCGGGCTGAATTTACAAAGCCCTTCGGGCTGAAGGCGATTTCAGCCCGAAGGGCTTCGTAGGTTCAGCCTGGACCTTCAGGTCCGGGCGCTGCGATCCGTGTCTATCTGTGGGGACTCATCGCGCCGACAGGAACAAATGAAGCGGGCGGCTCGCGAGCCGCCCCTACGTGTGCATGTGGCAGTGATGGGGTGGTTTATCAGGACTTGGCCGCCGCCGTGGTCTGCGATTGTGACGCGGATTGGGTCGCGGTGCGGGCGGGGCGCGCGCGGCGGCGCATCACCCACTTTTCGCCCTCGATCCAGAAGAACAGCAGTGTGCTCGCCGCGAAGGTGAACAGAAGCTCTGGCAGCGGCAGCGCTTTCAGGCCAAAGAACATGGCCATCGGCTCCACGTACATCAGCGCCAGTTGCAATACCACCGTCGCCAGGACGGCCAGCAGCAGCCAGGGATTGGTGCGGAAGCCCACCTTGAAGATGCTCTCGCGCTCGCTGCGCACGGCCAGCGCGTGGCCCATCTGCGACAGGGAGAGCATGGTGAAGACCATCGTCTGCCAGTATTGCGGGCTGATGCGGTACACGAGCAGCATGAAGGCGACCGTCATCAGGCCGAACACGACGCCCACGCGCAGCATGTACGCGCCCAGGCCCCGGCTGAAGATGCTCTCTTTGGGGTGGTACGGCGAGCGCTTCATCACGTCCGACTCGGCGGGATCGACGGCAAGCGCCAGCGCAGGCAGGCCGTCTGTGACGATGTTCATGTACAGGATTTGCACCGGCAGCAGCGGCACGCCGCCCAGGCCGAGCACCGGCGCGGCGGCCAGCGTGATCACCTCACCGATGTTGCTGGTCAGGATGTACTTCACAAACTTGCGCACGTTGCCGTAGATGGTGCGCCCTTCTTCGGCGGCGGCGATGATGCTCGCGAAGTTGTCGTCGGTCAGGATCATGTCCGACGCCTCTTTGGTCACGTCGGTGCCGGTGATGCCCATCGCCACGCCGATATTCGCCTGCTTCAGGGCGGGCGCGTCGTTCACGCCGTCGCCGGTCATCGCCGCGAACTGGCCACGCGCCTGAAGCGCCTTCACGATGCGCAGTTTGTGCTCCGGCGCGACGCGGGCGTACACGCTCACGTCGCCCACCACCTGCTCCAGCTCCGAGTCGGACATTTTCTCCAATTCCGGGCCGGTCACCACGCGGTCATTGCCCGGCGCGGCGATGCCCAGGTCGCGGGCGATGGCCAGCGCGGTCAGGCCGTGGTCGCCGGTGATCATGATCGGGCGAATGCCAGCCGCACGGCTGACGGCGACCGCATCCCGCACTTCAGGGCGCGGCGCGTCGATCATGCCCATCAGGCCCAGCCAGATCATGCCTTCTTCATACGTTTCTTCGCTGCCCGGCGCAGGATGCTCCGAAAGCGGCTTGTAGGCGAAGCCGAGCACACGCACGCCGTTGCCCGCCATCTCGTCGTTGATGCGCAGCGCCTCTTCGGCGTGGCCGTTGAGCGGGACAATCTGCCCGTTGCTCAGGGCGTGCGTGCAGCGCTGAAGGACCAGCTCCGGCGAGCCTTTGCTGAACAGCAGGTACGGCGCGCCAAGCTCGCGGCTCTCGGCGCGCGGCTGAACGACCACGCTCATGCGCTTGCGCTCCGAGGTGAACGGCGCTTCGCCCACGCGCGGCATCCGCTCGCGCAGCCCATCCTTGGTGATCCCGGCTTTGGCGGCGGCTACCAGCAGCGCGCCTTCGGTCGGATCGCCCACGATGTCGCCGGCTTGGCCGTTGGTGAGCAGTGTGGCGTCGTTGCAGGCGACGGCGGCGGTCAAGAGCATGTTCAGATCGGCGTCCGGCGCACTGACCGGCTGCTCGTCGCTCAAAATCTGGCCCGCGATGTCGTAACCCTGCCCGGTGAAGCGGAAATCCTGCCCGCTGGTGTGCGCCACCTCGACAATCATCTTATTCTGGGTCAGTGTGCCGGTCTTGTCGGAGCAGATGGTCGTCACGCTGCCCAGCGTCTCGACGGCGGGCAGGCGGCGAATGAGCACATGGCGGCGCACCATGCGCTGTGCGCCGAGCGCCAGCGCGATGGTGATCACGGCGGGCAGTCCTTCCGGCACGACGGCCACGGCGATGCTGATCACGGACAGCAGCAGGCCGTCTTCCCCGACCATGTGCGCGCCGACGAGCAGGCCGATGCCCAGGATGACCACGATCAGCGCCAGCGAGCTGCCCACCAGCGTTTGGCCGAGGCGCGTCATGCGGCGCTGGAGCGGAGTCGGCTCGTTGCGCACGCCCTGCAACAGCGCGGCGATGCGGCCAAGCTCGGTGTCCATGCCCGTGCCGACGACGACGGCCTCACCGCGCCCATGCGTGACTTCGGTGCCCATGAACAGCATGTTGGTGCGGTCGCCGAGTGGGATACCGGGCTTCTTCAGCGCGGCGGTGGTCTTGCTCACCGTGGTGGCCTCGCCGGTCAGCGCCGCTTCACGCACGCGCAGGTTCACCGACTCGATCACGCGCGCATCGGCGGGGATGGTGCTGCCCGCTTCGAGCACGATCACGTCGCCGGGCACGAGGTCGCGCGCGGCGATCTCGGCGATCTGGCCGTCGCGGCGCACACGCACGATGGGCGCGGCCATGCGCTTGAGCGCGGCCATCGCCTTTTCGGCGCGCGCTTCCTGCCAGACGCCCAGCGCCGTGTTGAAGGCCACGATCACGGCGATGGCCAGCGCGCTGCGGGTTTCGCCAATCAGCAGGGCCACGATGGCCGCGCCGATGAGCATCAGCACCAGGACATTCTTGATCTGGTTCCAGATCAGCTCCAGCATGCTCGCGCCGGGAGCCTCGACCAGCTCGTTCAGTCCGAATCGTGCACTGGCAGCCCTGACCTGATCGGCGCGCAGGCCGCTGGTGAGCTTGGTCCCGAATCGCTCGGTCACCTCGTCAGGCGTCAGCAGATGCCAGTCTGTTTTCGAAGTCATGGTTGCGAGATTCCTTCCATCTCTGCGTCGTGTTCGCCCGTCAGGTGCGGGAGTGGACATAATGCCGACAAAGGTTATACACCTGGTTTGGAACCTGCGACAAGGGTCAACAGAGCGCCAAAAGTTAGGGGTTTTCTAAGGCCACGCTGAGCGTAAAGCGGCCCGATGCACGACGCCGGGTGAAAACGGTGCGATGGGATGGGATGTAGGGACAACGCCTGCGTTGTACGCGCCCACCGGTTCGCGCGGCCTTGCATACAAGGCTGTGACCGGTTAGGCGACGGCGCACATGGTATACTCGCGCGTAAAGGAAACAGAACCTTTTCAATAAGGGGGAGCGGCCCGAAGATGCGGTATTTGGTGACAGGGGGAGCGGGGTTCCTCGGCGCGGCGCTGGCCAACCGGCTTCATGCGGCGGGCCACGAGGTGCGCGTGCTGGATGACCTGAGCGCGGGCGATCCGGCCCGGCTGCACCCAGACATTCCTCTGGCGCGCGGCGACGTGAACGACGTGCCGAAGTTGTGGACCTTGCTACAGGGCGTAGACTGCGTGTATCACCTCGCGGCGCGCGTTTCCGTGCCGGAGAGTGTGCTCTTTCCCCGCGAATACAATGCCGTGAACGTGGGCGGCACGGTCAGCGTCCTGGAAGCCATGCGCGCGGTGGGCGTGCGGCGCGTCGTGCTCAGCTCGTCGGGCGCGGTCTATGGCGAGCAGGGCGACCAGCCGCTCGACGAGCACATGCCGCCCGATCCGCGCTCGCCGTACGCCGTGAGCAAGATTGCCGCCGAGTATTACGTGCGCACGACGGGCATTCTGTACGGCATCGAAACCGTGGCGCTGCGCATCTTCAACGCTTATGGGCGGGGCCAACAACTGCCCGCCGCACACCCGCCGGTTATCCCCGCCTTTCTGAAGCACGCCGCGCGCGACGGCTCGCTGGTGGTGCACGGCGACGGCAGCCAGACGCGCGACTACGTGTACATCGACGACGTGATTGACGCGCTCGTCGCCGCCTCGACCGCGCCGGGCGTCGACCGGCTCGTGATCAACGTCGGCAGCGGCGTGGAAACCAGCGTAAACGAGCTTGTGGCGGCCATCGGCGGCGCTCTCGGCAAAGAGATCAACCCGCTGCACACCACGGCGCAAAGCGGCGGCGTGTCACGCATGTGCGCCAGCCTGACGCGCGCTGCGGAGAAGCTCAGTTTCCGGCCCAAAGTGCCGCTCGCGGAAGGGCTGCGGCGCATGGTGGCGGAAGATGCGCGCTTTCAGTTGCGCGAAAGCTCTCAGCCGCGCTCCTTCTTGCGGTTGCGGTGAATAAAGCCCTCACATCCCCGGCCCCTCTCTGCCACCGGGCGAGAGGGGAGAAATATGGATGCTGTCTGCATTTTCAGCCCCTCTCCCTCTGGGCGAGGGGCTGGGGTGAGGGTATTCCCACTCTCAACTCCCGGTCCAATCTCGTGTAGAATCCGCCTGGTCGCCCTTCTCCGGCATGGAGAAGGGCCGGGGATGAGGTTAGTGTGACGATCTGGTTCATCTCTGCGCCGCTGCCCGGCCACGCCGACTGGGGCGGGATGCTGCGCACGGCCCGCGCGCTCGCCCGGCGCGGCGAGGATGTGCTGTGGGTATCCGGCGCGCCGCTGCGTGGGCTGGTTGAAGCCGCCGGCATCGCCTTTGCCGAGGTCGCGGAAACGGGCTGGCGCTGGCCGCCGCCGCCGCTGCCCGACGTGCGCGCCATGAACCCCGTCGAGGCAATGTTCTTGCGCTACCGGCGCGCGCTGGACACCTGGCTGAACGAGGACCTGATTCCGCCCGCGTTCGAGGCGATCACCGGGCTGGCCTCACAACGCGGCGCGCCGGAGATCATCGTCACCGACCCGTTCCTGAGCGCAGCGGCGTTTGTCGCGGAAGCGCTCGATGTGCGGCTCGCCGTGGCGGGCTGGCCAGCGGGCGCGCCGCTTGACGAGAGCCACCTGCACGCCATCCAGGCCGACCTGAGCCGCCTCAGCCTGGAACGCATTGCGCGCTTCAAAGAGTCCTTCGGCCTGCAGGCGCGCTATTTCTCGGACGGCCCCGCGCCCGCCGTGCAGAGCGACCGGTTGCACCTCTCGTATTTCAGCCCTGGCTGGTACGCGGGCGATCCGCCGTTCTTGCCACAGACGCACTTCGTCGGCGGCGCGCCGGAGGCCCCGGCCATGCCGCCGCCGGGCTGGCTGGCGGACATCCCCGCCGGGACGCCGCTGGCCATGATCACGCTGGGCAGCGTCTTCACCGGCGACCTGGGCTTTTTCGCCTGGGCAGCGCAGGCGGCGGCGCGCGCCGGATTGCTGCCGCTGGTGGTGCTCGGCCCGAACCCGATCCCGCCCGACGAGAAGGCGAAGCTCGTCGCGGCGCTGCCGGCAGGAACGCGCCTTCTGCCCTGGGTCGATTACGATCACGTCTTCCCGCGCCTGTCGGCGCTCGTGC
>JADZBY010000092.1 GCA_020851855.1 Anaerolineae bacterium | reverse complement strand
TCGAAGCCCTTGAATCAATCCTGCCGCCGGAGCCGGACGATACGCCGCCACGCTGAACGCTCGCCCCGCTGCATTGCCTTTGCACCGACCTGCACCTCGTTTTGCACCCCGAAACGCCCCAAACCGGCTATAATCCCCGGTCAGTGCGGCCTGCGCCGCGCCGAACGAGATGAATAGAACGCGCTCCCTGACAACGTGCGCCTTCATAACCCTCACGAGATAAACCACGATGAATGATACGCCTCTACTGGTCGGCCTGGATGTGGGCACTACGAACATCAAAGCGCTGGCCTTCACCCCCGACGGCCAGGTCATGGCCCAGGCCAGCCATCCGACGCCGTCCTATAGCCCGCAGCCCGGTTACGTCGAGTATGACCCGGACGGCGTCTGGCAGACCATCGTCGCGGCGCTGCGCAGCGTGACGGACCAGCTTGGCCCGGACAACGCCAGGCGCATCGCCAGCGTGGCGGCGGCCAGCATGGGCGAAGCCGCCGTGCCGCTCGACGCGCACGACACGCCGCTTTTCCCGGCCATCGCCTGGTTTGACCCGCGCACGCGCCCGCAGGCCGAGTGGCTGGAGAAAATCCTGGGCCGCGAGCGCCTGTTCGCCATCACTGGCCTGGCGCTGATGCCGATTTATGGCCTGTGTAAGCTGCTCTGGCTCAAAGAGAACCACCCGGACGTGTTCGCGCGCACGGTGCGCTGGCTGAACATGGCCGATTACGCCGCCTTCCGCCTGTGCGGCGTCCCGGCGACGGATTACACGCTCGCCTCGCGCACGCTGGCCTTTGATCTGGCCGGGCGGCGCTGGTCCGATGAGATTCTCGCGGCGGCGGATGTGCCGGTGAGCATCTTTGCGCCTGTCGTGCAGGCCGGGACGCGCCTGGGGCCGGTTACCGCCGAGGCCGCGCGCCTGACCGGACTGCCCACGTCGGCGCAGGTTGCGGCGGGCGGACACGATCACGTGTGCGGCTCGCTGGCGGCGGGCGTCACCGCGCCGGGCCGGATGCTCATGTCCCTGGGCACGACGGCGACGCTGGTCATGGCCACCGAGCAGACCATCACCGAGCCGCGCGCCGGGCAGGAGGGTTTCACCCAGGGCGCGCACGTCATCCCCGGCCTGTACTACCTGCTCGGCCCGCTCTATACGGCGGGCGGCTGCATCGAGTGGTTCAAGGCCAATTTCGCGCCGGACCTGGACTACGCCGCGCTGATCCACGAGGCGCAGGCCATCCCGGCGGGCAGCCAGGGCGTCGCCTTTCTGCCGCACCTGCGCATGGCCAGCCCGCCCTTTGACGATCCGCAGGGGCGCGGCGCATTTCTCGGCCTGGGCACGGAGATCGTGCGCGGCGCGATGTTCCGGGCCATCCTGGAAGGCATCGCCTGCGACGCGCGCCTCATCCTGGAAGCGATGACGTCGTACCCTGGCGCGCGCCCGCCCGACACCATCTTTGCCATCGGCGGCATGACGCGCAATGCGCTGCTCATGCAGATCATGACCTCGACCCTCAACCGCGCGTTCCTCGCCACGCAGGTCAGCGACTCGACCAGCCTGGGCGCGGCGCTGCTCGGCGGCGTCGGCGCGGGCGTGTACCTCGATGCGCCTGCCGCACAGGCCGCACTGCGCCTGACCTCGACGCGCGTCGAGCCGACGGCGGCGCTGGTCGAAACGTATGATTACCTGCACACGCAGGTGTACAGCGGCATGTACCGCGCGCTGGCCCCGCTGCATCACGCATTGGCCCCGTTGCGCGCCGCCGGAGCCTGATTTCTGCTCATTCCTGTCTGTACCCGCCTGTTCACGCCTGAGCTTTTCAGGTGAAGGAGTCTTACCCGTGCCACTCATCAGCGATCCCGCCCATGTCGAGCGTATCTACCGCCGCGCGATGGATGTGGGCATGTGCCTGGCCAACTTCTGCACGGCCAACCAGTACACCACGCAGGCGATCCTGCGCGCCGCCCACGAGTTTTCCACCGAACACGGCCTGAAGGACTTCCCCATCGTCATCGCGGCGACGGCCAACTACGACATCGAGCCGCAGCTGGTCAGCTACACGCCCTTTCACGATGCGCTGACCGGGATGCACACCCTGGTGCGCGACGTGGAAGCGCTGATCATGCCGGGCAGCCCGTATGCGCACCTGAACGTGCTCCTGCACCTCGATCATGGCCAGCCGGGCAAGGATGACGCGCTCTTTGAAGCGGCGCTCGGCAAGTACGCGACGATCATGTACGACGCCTCGCACTGGCCGATGGCGACGAATATCGAGATGACGCGCGCCTACGTGGAAAAGGTGCGCGGCCAGACGCTCGTTGAGGGCGCGGTGGCGGAGATCGCGCAGGCGGTGGACGATGCCGACGCGCCGCTCACCTCGCCGGACATGGCCGAGCGCTTTTTCAAGGAGACGGGCGTGTTCCTGATCGTGCCCGACCTGGGCACAGAACACCGCGCGACCGGGACGGCAGCGCGCTACAACGGTGATCTGGCCCGCGAGATCGCCCGCCGCATCGGCCCGCGCATGGTGCTGCACGGCTCGTCCAGCCTGCAGGACGAGTACCTGTCCCGGCTGCCCGGCGACGGCATCTGCAAGGTGAACGTGTGGACGATCTTCGAGCGCCTGGGCGGCCAGGCGGTGGCGCGCGACGTGCTGAGCCAGATCGTGTCCATTTTGCCCGCCGACGAGCTGGCCGATCTGGGGCAACAGGGCATCCTCGGCCCGGCGCTGATGGCCCAGGTGCGGGCCGGCGCACGCCCGTCACTGGACAGCCTGCGCGAAGAGCGCCGCCGCGACATCTGGCAGCAAGCCGTCGTCGGGCGCATGAAGTTCTACCTGGAGCGCTACAACTCCGCGGCGTGGTCGATGGCGTAAGGAAACCTCGCCGGTAGGGGCGCGTCGCGACGCGCCCGTTTGTGACACAGCTTTGCACGACGTGCGCCTGCACGGTGCGCCCGTTTGTGACGCGCCCTTGTGCGACGTGCGCCTGCACGGTGCCCCTTGTGTGATGTGCCCGCCGCACCTCGGCGGCTGTTATCTCTTGAAAGGATTTACCCCGATGGAAACACGTAAACCGAAAATCGGCCTGGTGGGCATCACGCAGGCCATCTACGACGACATGCTGCCCGGCATCACTGACCGGCAGGCCGGATACGCCCGGCAGGTCGCCGCGCACCTGAGCGACGTGGCCGACGTGCAGTTCTCCAAGCCGGTCAAATCGCGCGACGACATGGAAACCGTCGTCGAAGGCTACACGCGCGACAAGGTCGACGGCCTGATGATCGTCATGCTGACCTACGGCCCGGCCATGCGCATGATGCGCGCCTTTGGCGAGAACCACCTGCCCATCCTGCTCGCCAACATCCAGCCGGAGCGCAACATCACCGAGCGCTGGGACATGGGCGACATGACCTATAACCAGGGCGTGCACGGCGCGCAGGACACCGGCAACGCGCTCGTCCGGCTCGGCAAGGACTTCACCGTCATCACCGACGACTGGCGCGCGCCGGAGTTCAAGCAGAAATTCGCGGACTGGGCGCACGCCGCCGCCGCTGCCGCCGCCTGGAAACGGCTCAAGCTGGCCGTGTTCGGCTACGCCATGAACGACATGGGCGATATCCGCGTGGACGAGTCGTCGTTCGTGAAGAATCTCGGCCCGCATATCTTCTACCTTGCGCCGGGCGACCTGTACCGCGCCATGCGGGCCGTCACGCCGGAAGAGATTCGCGCCGTGCTCGAATGGGAGAACGTGCAGTTCCAGATCGACGCCCGCCTGACCGCCGAGCAGCGCGAACAATCGGCGCGTTACCAGGCAGCGCTCAAGAACATGCTCGACGCCGGCGGCTACGAGGCCTATTCCACCCACTTCGGCTCGATTGGCGAAGATGGGCGCTTCCCGTTCCTGCCGCTGGCCGCCGCCTCGAACCTGATGGCGCAGGGCTACGGCTACGGCGGTGAGGGCGACGTGGGCAGCGCGGCGATTGTGGCCGCCGGGCACAAGCTCATCGGGAATGGCAACTTCACCGAGATGTACGCCATGGAGTTCGACCGCGACACGGTGCTCTTGAGCCACATGGGCGAGGGCAACTGGAAGTTGGCCCGACGCGGCGAGCCGATCCGGCTCATCGACCGCCCGCTGGGCATCGGCAAGCTGTCAAACCCGCCCACCGTCGTGTTCCGGCTCGAACCCGGCCCGGCGACGCTCGTCTCGCTGGCCCCCATCGGCGGCGACCGGTTCCACCTGGTCATCGCGGAAGGCGACGTCATCGCGGACTCGCCGGTCATGCCCATCCTGGAGATGCCCTATGGCGAGTTCCGGCCCAAGTCGGGCGTGCGGGACTGTCTGAATGGTTGGCTCAAGGCGGGCGGCACGCACCACCTGTGCATGAACCAGGGCCACCACGCCGCGCGCTGGATGGCCTTCGCGCACATGGTGGGCATCGAGCCGGTGGTGGTGTGAGAAGGTAGTACATCAGTACATCCCCCACCCCAACCCCTCCCCTTTAAAGAGTGAGGGGCTTCCGGAGCTGGTTTTGCCCTTCCTCCCATGAAGAGGGGAAAGGCAGGGTTAGGGGGTGTTCTTTCCTTGTCGGGGTAGTAGTACATCCACTTGGTGAGGATTCAGGGTTGTTTCCCCCACCCCCCTCGTAAAGAGTGAGGGGCTTCCAGAGCCGGATTTTCCCTTTCCCCTCTGCATGAGGGGAAGGCCAGGGTTAGGGGGTATCCTTTCCTGGTTGTGGTAGTAGGGATCACCACACGCTCCACGCTGACGACCTTCAGGGCATCGGGGCGGAACAGGTGTGCGGGCGGCTCGCGAGCCGCCCCTACCGCGCCAACAACGTGTAGGGGCGCGTCGTGACGCGCCCGCCACCGTGATCTGTGTCAAATGT
>JADZBY010000091.1 GCA_020851855.1 Anaerolineae bacterium | reverse complement strand
TGGCAGGTTCGCCCGTCTTATTGCGTCCCCGCCGCGCGTCGTCTAGACTCGGCGCGGTCCTGTTACGGAGGCCGTCATGACTGAAAAACTGCCCGAAACCTCGCTCACGGTGATCCCGGCCACCATGCGTGCATTGGCGCTTGATGGCGTCGGCGTGGAACACCTCGGCGTGCGCCACGTGCCCGTGCCGCGCCCCGGCCCGCACCAGATTCTGGCCCGCGTCGACGCCGCCGGGATTTGCACCTCGCTCCTGAAGCTCATCGACCAGGGTTCCAAACACAGCTTCCTGAACGGCTGGGACCTGGCGCAGTTCCCCATCATCCTGGGTGACGAGGGCGCGGTGACGCTCGTGGAGATTGGCGAGGCGCTGCGCGAAGAATACCGCGTCGGGGAGCGCTACGTCGTGCAGCCCGCCGTCGATCACCCACCCATCAACTACCGCGAGCGCTTCAACGACAACGCGCGTGGCATGACCAAGCTGGCGGTCGGTTACTCGCTGCCCGGCCACATCGCAGAATACATGCTCATCCCCGAAGAAATCTTCGCCGCGAAGTGCCTTCTGCCCCTGCCCGACCCGTCCATGCCCTATGCCCACGCCGCCATCGCCGAGCCGCTGTCGTGCGTCATCTCGGCCCAGGATCACCACGTCCATCTCGTGCAGTCCGACCCGCTGGAGCCGCGTCAGGCGGTCAAAGGGCTGCTGCCGGGCGGCCTGACGGTCATCATCGGCGCGGGCGCGATGGGCCGGATGCACGTTGACCTGGCGCTCAGTTATGGCCCACGCGCGCTGATCGTGGCCGACCTGATCGACGAGCGGCTGGCGTTGACTCGCGACCTGTTCGCAGCGCGCGCCGAGTCGCTGGGCATCGCCCTGCACACCCTCAACACGCGAAACGGCGATCTGAAGGCGCTGGTGGGCGAACTGAGCGACTATCGCGGCGCGAACGATGTGATCGTGGCCGTCGGCGTGGCGAAGGTCATCGAAGCGGCTCAGGAATTGATCGGGCGCGGCGCGGTGCTCAACCTGTTCGGCGGGCTGAAACGCGGCGAGGACATCGTCGGGCTGAACACGACGACGGTGCACTACAAAGAGGTGAACGTCACCGGCTCCAGCGGCGGCTCGCCCTGGGACATCGCCCGCACGCTGGACCTGATGGCGTCGGGGGCCATCGACGCCGCCTCGCACATCACGCGCATCGGCGATCTGGCCCACGCGCCGCAATTCCTGGACATGATCAAGGCTCAGGCGCTCGACGGCAAGGCCGTGGTATACCCGCACCGGCCCACGCCCGACATTCTGACCGTGCGCCGCTGGACCGCCGATGACGAGCGCGCCTACCTGAAGAACAACGAAGGCGAGCGCTGAGCGATGGCGCTGACCGGCTCTCGCACGTTCGTCGGCTTTGGCTTCGGCGCGATCCAGGCCGGGCTGTTCCTGTACGAAGCCTACCAGTCCGGCGCGTTCGGGCGGCTGATCGTGGCCGAAGTCATGCCGGACATGGTCCATCTGCTGCGCGGCGCGGGCGGGCAATACACGGTGAACATCGCGCACCGGGAAGGCGTCGAGGCGGCGCATATCGGCCCGATCAGCATCGAAGACCCGGCGGTAGAAGCCGACCGCGCCCGGCTGATCGAGGCCATCTCCGCCGCCGACGAGATCAGCACGGCCATTCCGAGCGTCGCGTATTACGTCTCGGACAGGCCCGGCAGCCTGCATCGCGTCCTGGCCGAAGGCTTACGCCGCAAGGCTCACTCTGGTGGGCCGCGCGCCGTGGTGTACGCCGCCGAAAACCACAATCACGCCGCCGAGATTCTCGAAAAGGCCGTGTTTGACGCCATCCCCGCCGACGAACACGCCGCCGTGCGGGCGCGCGTGCGCTTCCTCAATACGGTCATTGGCAAGATGAGCGGCGTGCTGACCGACCCGGCGGAGATTGCCGAGATAGCGCTTCAGCCCGTGACGCTGGACGCCGGGCGCGCCTTCCTCGTTGAGGCGTTCAACCGCATCCTGATCTCGAGGATCGACTTCGGCGGCGCGCCATTTGCGCGCGGCATCGCCGTCTTTGAGGAAAAGCCCGATCTGCTGCCCTTTGAAGAAGCCAAACTGCACGGCCACAACGCCGTACACGCGCTGGCGGCTTACGTGGGCGAGTGGCGCGGCGCGGTCCGTATTGCCGATCTGCCCACGCTGCCCGGCATGATGGATTTCCTGCGCGCGGCGTTCCTGGACGAATCCGGCGCGGCGCTCATCCGCAAGCACGCGGGCGTCGATCCGCTCTTCACCCCGGATGGGTACACCGCCTTTGCCGATGACCTGCTGGCGCGCATGGTCAACCCGTACCTGCGCGATAGCAGCGAGCGTGTGGGGCGCGATCCGCAGCGCAAACTGGGCTGGGACGACCGCCTGATCGGCACGATGCGCGTCGCCCTGTCGCAGGGGGTGACGCCGCGCCGGTTCGCGATGGGCGCAGCGGCGGCGCTGGCCCGGCTCGATCCTGCCTACCTGGAGTCCGGCGCGTTGAGCGAGGATCAGCTCG
>JADZBY010000090.1 GCA_020851855.1 Anaerolineae bacterium | reverse complement strand
ACGCCCGAATCTGGGACAAAGCGCTGCGGATGGCGCAGACGTCCGCCGATCTGTCGCGCCTGCGCCCCGGACCGGGCCGTATCGTCCGCCGATTCACCCGATCAGGAGATTCTCCCATGCTCGTTTCTACTCCCGCGCCGGCCCGGCGCGGGGTGCAACTCAAACTGACCGGCGTGCTGCTGCCGTTCGCCGCCGCCGTGCTCGTCGTCATGCTCTTTGCGGTGATCAGCCGCTTCTCGCCGACCGGGCCGAATAATGGCGGAAGCGGCAATGTCCCGCCGCTCGGCTCCGCTGGCGACCAGGCGCAGCGCACGACGGCCACGCCGTTCCCGACGGCCACGCTGATTCCGACAGTCCCGCCGTTCCCGACGCTCATCCTGCCGCCGACGGGCACGCCCTTCCCGCTGACCATGCCCGATCCGATGCTCGCGCCGACGGTCAGCAGCCCGGACGGCCTCGACCTGACCGCCTCGCCGCTCCCGCCGACGGTGGTCCCGCCGGTCGTTACGGTCACGCCGATGTTCCCGGAGCGGACGATTCCGATGAACAGTGCGACGCGGGACACGCTCTCGTTTGAGCAGCCGCTCGTCACCTACCGCGTGGCCGTCGAAGCAGAGGGCTGGGTGGCCGTCGCCGTGCGCCCGCACGATCCGGCGCTGGACCTGACGCTAAGTTATGAGGTCGCCCAGTCCACGCCCAATGGCAGCGGCGGCGGCGGTGCGACGGGCGGCGGCTCGCTGCCATTGGACGAAGTCGGGCTGTTGACCTACGCGCAGGCCGGCGACATCCTCTCGCTGTCCATCGGCGCGACCAACATCAACGCGATGGGCGAGGGCACGTTCTCCCTGAGCGTGTACCAGCAGGAAGCGACGCCCATCGGGGTGAGCGAGCCGGTCGAAGGGGCGCTCGGCGAAGGCCAGCAGGCGGCGATCTTCCGCCTGGAGACGAGCGCTAACCAGCTTGTTGATATCAACGTCGACTCGGATGGCAACGCCGACCTGTACGTGGCTGTGATCGAGGTGTCAGGCGACCCGGACGTGGCCGGGCAGCTCTATCGTGGGCCGGTCCACGGGTGCATGCACGGCGAGCCGCTCTTCTGCATGGACCAGGACGGCGGCGTCCGGCGCGACCCGGAGCTGACCGATGTGACCTTACTGGAAGGCCGGCAATACCTGATTGTCGTGCGCGCCGTCGAGCTGACCGCCGAGGCGGGCTTCACCCTGACCATTCAGCCGCGCTAGGGTCTGTCTGCAAACCCTCACCCCCAGCCCCTCTCCCTGATGGCAAGGGGTGAGGAAACCAAGGGGCGCCCTGATAGCGGCCAGTCGTACCGGAAAACCATATCCTTCGCTGGCGGCGAGTTGCCATCAGCGACCAGTCAAACTCAGACGAAACGGAGAAGAACCGAGATGTCCAGAAAGTACCTACCCGTGATTGCACTGATCGCCCTCGTCGTCGTGATTGCCGGCAGCGCAGTGACCGCGCGGGCCGCCGATGGGGCGCAGCAGACCTGCCCAGACGTGTACAGCAAGGAAGAGGGCGTGTGGGTGCGCGGCGTTTACTGTGATGGCCGGTTGAATGCCTTCGACGTCGACCAGCCGGTCGCCATCTACTATGCTCGCCAACCGCAGCGCGTGATTGATGCTCGCGGCCACGCCACCATCACAAACGCGATCATCGGCATCGAGTTTTGGGTCATCGACCGGAACGGCCAGGGCCAGCTCGCGCTGTGGGTCCCCGTCGAAGATGTAGAAGCGGCGTTCGGCGCAGCGAGCGACATGGAAATCGCCTCGCAGAACGGCCTGACGCTCCGCTACTCGCCGTCCGCTGATGCGCTCACGGCGGCGCTGGGCAGCTATAGCTTCACGTGGAAAGTCTGGTAAGGCGCAGAAACCGGCGCTGACCGGATAGCCCGTTCACTCGACGTGAAGGCGCAGCCTAAACCTGTGCCTTCACGTCTTTTTTTCTCGCCCGTCTGGCGAAAACTATGACCTCAACTCGGGCTTGCTTTCCCCACCCCAACCCCTTCCCATCTGTATGAGGGAAGGGCAGGGTTAGGGGGACTTTACCCGATTATGGGACCACGGGCGGCTTTATCATCAGAAACTCATCCGCCGCTCACTTGCGATTTCCCCACATTCGAATATGCTCAATAACTATCATCAAATTGTCGCGCCGGGCCTCACCCGCCGAGAACAGGTCGCCATGCCCACCGAGCACCTGTCCGCCCCTCAAGTGACGGATTCCGGACCGGATAGCCTAGTTTCCGGGGCGATTCTGCGCACCCTGATCTACGCCGACATCTTCGACTTCCCCATGCGGCTTGAGGAAATTCAGCACTTCCTGATCGGCTGTACCACTTCTCTGGACGCCGTACGCGCGGCGCTTGAATCGTCGGCGTGGTTGGCCGGGCGTATCGAGCGCGCGGGCGGGTATTACCACCTGCGTGGGCGTGCAGCGCTGGTCGCATTGCGCCACGAGCGCGAAAAGGCGGCGCAGCGCCTGTGGCCCGTGGCGATGCGCTACGGCGGCTGGCTGGCGCATCTGCCTTTTGTGCGCATGGCAGCGCTCACCGGCTCGCTGGCCATGCGCAACCCACGCGGCGAGCACGATGACATTGATTATCTGCTCATCACCGCGCCGCGCCGGGTATGGCTGGCGCGCGCGTTCGCCATCGTCGTGGTGCGGTTGGCGCGGCTACGGCGAATCGGCCTCTGCCCGAACTACGTGCTGGCCGAAACGGCGCTCGAACAGTCCCAGCACAACCTGTACATGGCGCACGAGATGGCGCAGATGGTCCCGATCCGTGGCGCGGCGCATTTTGCGGCGATGAACGCGGCGAATCCGTGGGCGGCGATCTACCTGCCCAACGCCCGTGCGCCGTTTTACGACGATGCCGATCCGGCGCGAGAAGAGTCGCCGCGCCGCGTGGGCCGGTTCGCACAGCGCCTGGGCGAGTGGCTGTTTGGCGGCTGGCGCGGTGATGCGCTCGACGCCTGGGAGCAGCGCCGCAAGATTCGCCGTTTTCGCCGTTTCCAGGCCGAGGCGGGCGGCCATCCGGGCGCGGCGCACCTGGACGGCGAGCATGTGAAGGGCCACTTTCAGGATCACGGCCAGCGCATTCTAGCCCGTTATGCGGAAGGGCTGCGCGCACACGGCCTCGCGGATGAGGGGGTGGAATGGCGCGCGGCGGGATGGGCCTCGCCGCCGTCAACGACGCCATCCGGCGCGCCCGTCCCGGTCGGTGCGCCGTTTCAGCCGGTCGCCCAGTGATCGCGCGAGAGGTCGAGGAACAGGGGGAGACGAAGACGTATGACGGTACGCTCGACGACAGAAGACAGGCCCGACATTCTGCTGGCCAATCCGCTCTTCATCAGCAAAGACCCGATGGAAAAGGCGCTGATGACGCCCTATTTCCCGCTCGGTCTGCTCTATCTCGCGGCGGCGCTCCGGCAACACGAGTACGGCGTCGCCATGTTCGACGGCGCGTTCGAGCCGGACTACGACAGCTTCGAGCGGGCGCTGGAGCGCTACCAGCCGCGCATCGTGGGCCTGACGGCGCTGATCACGACGCGGCGCAATGCCCTGAAGATGGCGGAGATCGCCAAGAGACACGGCGCGTTCGTCATCTTCGGCGGCCCCGACCCGACCGGCAAGCCGGACGCTTACCTGCGCCACAGCGGCCCGGATGGGCAGCGGGCGGTGGATGTGATCGTGTGGGACGAGGGCGAAATCACGCTCGTGGAGCTGATGAACCACCTCACCGGGCGGCATGGCGCGGACTTGCTCAGCCTGCAGAACATCGCCGGGCTGCGTTACCTGGACGACGCCGGGCAGATGGTCAGCACGCCGCGCCGCACGCCCATCGATGACCTGGACAGCCTGCCTTTCCCCGCGCGCGACCTGATCGACGTGGACGCCTACCGCGAGGGCTGGCGGGCGGCGCACGGTTATTGGAGCCTGAGCATCATCAATACGCGCGGCTGCCCGTATGCCTGCACATGGTGCCAGAAGGGCATTTTTGGGCGCTCGTACCGTTCCCGCTCGGCGGCGAACGTGGCCGAAGAGATGGCCCTCATCAAGCAGCAGTACAACCCGGACCAGATTCGCGTGGTGGACGACATCACCGGGGTAGACCGCGACTGGGTTTTCGAATGGCGCGAGGAAGTCCTCAAGCGCGACGCGGCCATCCCCTTCGAGTGCCTGAGCCGCGTCAACCTGATGGACGCGCCGCTGCTAACCGCGCTCAAGGACATCGGCTGTCAGAAGATCTTCTTCGGGGCGGAAAGCGGCTCGCAGAAGGTGCTGAACGCCATGAAGAAGGGCACGAAGGTGGAGCAGATCTACCGCGCCGCCGAAGCGTGCCGGCAGGTGGGCATCCACGTCTACTACTTCATGATGGTCGGTTATCCCGGCGAAGAGATGGACGATCTGCGCCTATCGGTGAAGATGCTCACCGAGACGCTGCCGGACAGCTTCAGCACGACGATTGCCTATCCGCTGCCCGGCACGGAGTTTTACCAGCAGGTGCGCGACCGCATCATGCACGACAGCGAAGACTGGGCCTTCACCGCCGAAAACAAGCTGCTCTTCGAGCGCGGCAAGTACAACACGCTGTTTTACCGCTGGGTGCAGCGCTGGTTCAACAAGGAGTGGGAAGTAGCGCGCGCGCGGGCCGGTCGCGTGAAGGCGTCGCCGCTGACCCACGCGCGCGACCTGGCGGGCCTGCACCTGAGCCGGGCGATGGTCAATCTGGCGGCGCGGCTGCCCGGCGGCGCAACGGTCGAGTTCAAGCCTGCGCCGGGGCGGTGAAGGGGCAGACAACGGGCGGATAACGGGCGGATAATGGATGATCCGGGCGGCTCGCGAGCCGCCCCTACACATCGCGGCAATGTAGGGGCGCGTCGCGACGCGCCCGCTCCATTCCCATCATTTCCATTCCCATCATTCGGTTCTCAGGCCCGTGTTGCGCTCAATCCGCGCGCTCGCCGCTCTCCAGCAGGCGTACGTCGGCGTCAACCATCATGCGCACCAGCGTATCGAAGTCCACTTCCGGCTCCCAGCCCAGGATGCGCTTTGCTTTGGACGGGTCGCCCACAAGCAAATCGACCTCGGCGGGGCGCATGTAGGCCGGGTCCTGAACCACGTACTTGCGCCAATCCAGACCCAGGTGGCCGAACGCCAGCTCGACGAGCTTCTGGACGGTGTGCGTCTGGCCGGTGGCGACGACGAAATCATCGGGCTGGTCCTGCTGGAGCATCATCCACATGGCGCGCACGTAATCGCCCGCAAAGCCCCAGTCGCGCTGCGAGTCAAGATTGCCCAGCCGCAGCTCGTTGGCCATGCCGAGCTTGATCTT